>NZ_JBFRKQ010000006.1:0-72457 GCF_041469505.1 Vibrio sp. 10N.286.49.E11 | reverse complement strand
GGGTTCATGGGGCGGATACGATCTAATTTCAGTTCTGTCACTTTTGAAGCAAAAAATGAATTCAAAAGGTCAACAGAATTAAACTCTTGGAGAGTGAGCTCAAACGACAAAGTTGTAGCCAAACGAATGTAACCTATACTCTCATTAATTTTAGAATATGCATCTTGTCCTTGATTAGGGCTATAAAATGGACTTTCCTGTGATTGTTTCTGTCTTTGCTCCTGTATGATCAGCTGATTTTGCTGAATCATAATCTGGTGCGACGTTATAAACTGTTCGAGAAACCGCAATAATGTTTGCTTATGATTATTTATCAACGTCGCTTCATGAGACTGAGTAGCAACTTCAAGTTGAATTGCTTGGCTTTCACTTAGAGAGTTGAACTCGATCTGCTGAACTCTCAAACTCGCGAGCAATGCTACAAGAGCACAAAACGACAGCACTGGAGTGGTCAAACCACCAACATAAGAGCCAAAATTAGCCCAATCACTTGAATTAGCTGATAAGTTTCCATTAAACATATAGAAGTAGACAGCTAAGACACAAACCATAGCTACAACAGCAAATGTTACCGAAACATAAATTATCGCTTTAACCAAAAGTTTCAATTTTTCTCCTTGAACATAACGCTTATTAGGCGACACATAGTCGTCTTTCACCCTTCGATAGTGCAGTCTTTTTCATATTAACTCAAAAGATAATCAATAAGTTATACCACTTGAAAGGAAGTTAGACTGTTAGATGTCTCCTAATGACGAGAATGAACAATTATCAACTCCATCGAATAAATTTTAGTAGGGCAAACTCACGCCAATAAAATGTGAATGAGTATTTACTCTGACTCATTTTGGGGCAAATCCGTGTTAGCCCAACCTCCCTCGGTAATCACACCAACCTCAAATTCCCTCCTAATCTCCCCTTAATCCGTATTTTCGACCCATTATGATTTCGTGGAAAGGGGAGGAACTGAATGCCGATGGCGACATGCGCATTTTCACATTCAGCGCCAAAGAAGATTCTCCCCCTCGGTCGTCAATCTAGAGAGGGGGATGAACTCAACTTGAGGGGGAGTTAGAGGGGGAGGGTGTTTCAAAATCGACGAATACACGGCAGCCTATCAGCTATTGAAAGCACTGCGATTGAGCCTGATATGAATGGAACGCACATACGTTCCAATTGAAAGGTTTAGCGTTCTAAAACTCACAACGTATAAGCGTTATTCGATTCCAGCCACTCTTTTACCGCTCGGTTAAAAGTGACTAACTTCTGCGGTGTTACTCTTCTTTGAGCATAGATAAGGCTTAGCTTTTGGGCTTTAATCGACCATTCTGGGAACACGTGAATAAGCTCACTTTTTTTGAGCTGCTCTTCAACTTGATAGAACGGCAAGCTGGCGACACCTATCCCTTGCATCGCCAACTCTAAAATTGAACTGTAGGTATTCGAGCTAACGCTTCCGGTTACTTCAACATGGTAGGTTTGCTCGCCATTGACCAACTCCAACTGATTCCAACGTTCATTTTGACTGTTAAGAATGAAGCTACATTTGTGGATGTCTTTGGTGGTGGCGATTGGGTAAGTTGATGCGTAATCCGCACTGCAAACGAGAACATTGCGGATGTGCCCGAGATCGTTGGCAATCACATCATTAGGCAGTTCATCGTAGGCTCGGAAAGCAATGTCAAAGTCGCCAGACTCTATCTTCTTTTTCATCGGCCCAAAGTCGAGAATCAAATCCACTTTTGGGTACTCTTGCTTGAAAGTAGGGATGATATGGCGACAAAGCGCACGCCCAAACTCTATCGGGGCGGTAATTTTTAAATCGCCTGCCACTTCCTGCGTCATGTCTAAGACACGCATTTCCGCTTCGGTTGCTAATAGTTGAATTTGCTTCGCTTTCGAATACAACTCTTCACCCACTTCTGTGAGGCTGATAGAACGAGTCGTTCTGTGAAACAGCTTAGAATTCAATGTTTCTTCGAGTCGTTGTACATGCCGAGACACCAAACCTTTTGACACATCCAATACTTCAGCGGCCTTGGTGAAGCTTTGCTCTTCGGCGACAGTCAAGAAGGTCTGCATATAAATCAAATTCATCATTAACACCATTTAGTAAACAGTGAAGTCATTTTGTACTGTTTTTCTCACTCATTCAAGCAACTAAGATTCAAAACGTAAACAGAAAGGAGAAGAACAATGAACAAATTACTACTTATTACCGCTGCAATGGCTGCCTCTATGAATGTTTCAGCTGCCTCTGTTGTAGAAAGCAACCCAACATTGGTTGGAGACTCATTCGGCTTTGTTGAAGGCCCTACATGGGATGTGGAACATCAACGTTTCTTGTTTAGCGATATTCCAAATAACACAACCTATTCTTACGACCTTAACGGCAAGTTGAGCGTTTTTGATGACAATTCTGGCTATGCCAATGGTCTCGATATTGATGCCAAAGGCAACCTGTGGGCTGCCCGCCATGATAGAAAGCTGTCGTACCGTCAGGGCAACGGAGAGAAAGTGATTGTCGCTGCAACGTATAACGGCAAGCTGCTTAATAGCCCGAACGATTTAACCGTTAATAGCGATGGAAGCGTGTGGTTTACCGATCCTCCGTTTGGTATCCAAGGTTACGGCCCAGCAAAGGCAGAACCAGAGCAAGCGGTTAATGGCGTTTATCGTTACCTAAATGGTGATCTAAAGTTGATCACTGGAGAGTTCAAGTTACCAAACGGCATCGCTTTTTCTTCTGATGAATCTTCGTTATACGTTGCCGACACATCTGATGGCTGGGTATACCGATTTGATGTTGATGGACAGTCACTCAGCAATAAGACGCAATTTGCTCAAGTGAAAGCGGAGTCTGGCTCTGAACCTATGGTTGATGGCGTTGCTGTTGATGCCGATGACAACCTCTTTGTTGCAGCGCATGGTGGCGTGGGTGTGTTCGATAAAGACGGTAAGCAAATAGACTTCATTGCTATCGATGCGGGCCATATCAGCAATCTAGAAATTGGCGGGAAACAGCAAGATTTACTGATGGTAACGGCATACAACAAAGTGTTGGTGTTCAAGCTTAAGTAATACCTTACACAAACGAAAATAAAAAGGGACGGGCAGAAATACCGGTCCCTTTTCTCATTTGAATAGGTCGAAAGTGGGTTAGCTCGATGCGCAGTAATGATGCTGCCGACGATTAAGGCTTAGGCTGATTAGCTTCTATATCAAGGGCCGTCTGGTTTGGCTTACTGAAATACTTCTTCCATTTTATTGGCATCATAGGAATGACGATCAGGCTAATACCGACAAGGGTCAACATGTCTGGAATCTCGTCAAACCACATCACGCCAAATAGGGTCACAAACACCAACCCCGAATATTCTGCGAGAGCAATTTGGTTTGCTGGCGCTTTTTTATAAGCGACCACCACAAGGGCATGGTACCCCAGAACGAATAGGTTGATTGCCATAATCCACCCAACATGACGCCATTCAATCGCCGCCCATGCAGGCAGAGCAAGAGCCAACGCCAGCGGTAGAGTCATCACACTGGTCCAAAATAGTGTCGAGATAATGTGTTGTTCTGCGTGAAGACGTTTAATCAAAATATTGCCGACACCCATCGCGAGCGCACTGCCTAAGCCCGCAATAGCGGCCCAGTGAAATTGCTCTGGACGCAACACGATTAACACACCCACGAAGCCAATCAGTGTCGCGACCACTTTTGATGATGTCGGCTTCTCTTTCAGTAAAACAATAGAAAGCGGGAGCATAAGAATGGGCCCAACATAGAACATCGCATTTGCGGTCGCCAAGGTGAGGTGTGTGATGGCAATCATTGCGCAGCCACTACCTACTAGGATGAATTGAGCCCGTAAGAAGTTGATGCGACAGCCACCTTGCATGCGCGTCTCTCTGGGTAGCTTTAGCCAAAAAGGAAGCAGCAACATCACGCTCAATAGCTGGCGGATAAACACATATTGGAACGTGGGCACTTCGCCATTCAGTACTTTTAGTGAAACGTCTGAAAAGGAGGCGAGCAGGTTGGCGAATACTAAGAGCAAAATCGCGTGGTTGGTGGCTTTGGTCATACAGAAACGGCGCTACATATTTGTCATACAATTATGGGCGCACATAATACATGAGAATCGAAAATATGTAAGAACAAAAAACCAAGTAAGAACAATGTCGTTCGATGCTTAGTGATATGGGGTGCGAGATCTGCTATTACGACCTGAGTTCAGTAGGTGAGTGCCCAGTCCAATTCGGTATTTATTGAACAATCGAATAAATATGCAACAATACCAGCGCATTGGAGAGCATCGCTGTTTGAGCCTACTTGGCTGAGAGACACTGTCGGGTAGGATCGCGCAACTCAATAATGGTATTGCTTGTGTCGATGCGTTTGAACGCAGAGTCACTGACCTTGGCATTGCTGAAATCGGTACGAAATAAATCGGCGCGCAGTAAATCGACGTTGAGCATTTGGGCGTAACTCATGTTGGCGTTTCGCAAGTCAGCATCGCGGAAGCTTGTATTGTTGAGGTTGGCGTGGCTGAAATTGGCGTAGGTGATATCAGCCTCATTCATGTTCGCACCCGATAAATCGGCGCCACTAAAATCGGTACGTATCAGGTTGGCGCAACGAAGGTCAACATCTTGCAGCGCTAGATTACTTAGGTCGGCATTACCTAACTGTGCTCGTTCGCCGCCTTGGTTTTCCAACCACAGTTTATGCTGTTCTAAAATAGAATCGAGTTGTTGTTGAGTGTATTTATTCATACTTCACACCACCAATTGAGTCAGAGATACCGGTATTGGGCATCTCTTTCTCGCGTCTCCGTTTATCGCGACTTAGCTAATCTTGCTCTGCCATATTTCGCTGTCTGGGCCGATAACACAGTCACCATCAACTCTCATTGATAAGCGAATCTGACAACGTTTAACCACTTCTTGGAAATCATCTTCTGGCAAGTAACGAACAGAGTCGACCAAAGCTTTGCAGTGAGGCGCGGTTTGTTCTTTCAAGGTGTAAAACACCCATTTGCCTTTCTTATCGTGGTTAAGTAGCCCAGCTTTGTAGAGCATTTTTAGGTTGCGAGATACGTTGTATTGGGTTTCACCTATGATGTCGATTGCTTCAGCGACAGCCATGCATTCGTCAACATGCAGGAACAACCAGAACAATCTCAGTCGATTAGGTTCTGATAAGGCTTTTAGCGAATCAATGTATTTTTCATCCATCATGGTTTTACCTTTTCAACTTAGTCGCACCACTCTCAATGAGCGGCGCGAAGCTTTATATTTTTCAGTGTGTCCGATTTTACACAACGTATTGGAAGATAGCGCCACCAATGATGGCGGTCGTTAAGACTATTCCCACAAACGCGATTACGGCTTTTCTTTTAAGAACTGCAGATACTAGCGCGATTTCAGGCAAACTGGCACCTGTACCGCCAATAATTAATGCCAATGCAGCACCTAAGCCCATTCCCTTAGCAATTAATACGTTAAGTAGTGGAATTGCCATCTCGATACGTAAGTAAAGCGGGATACCAATCAATGAAGCGACCACGATAGATTGGAAGCTGTCGCCACCCACGTATTTCTCTACTAAGTCTGCTGGTAGGTAAGCCGCCGAGAAGCCACTGATCGCCGCACCTAAAAGTACATACGGGATGATTCGTTTGAACAAAGACCAAGCTCCATCCATTGCATTACGTATTCTTGATGCGGAAGAAGGGGTTGCGCTGCACGAGTTACTCGCATTGGTTGAGCTATCTGAACAGCTTTTTCTTTTGGTGTCTTCAAGTTCAGCGCCGCGTTTGATCTCGTTTCTCCAAGGAGACTTAGAAATCAAGTAACCACCAAGAACCGCTGCGGTAAAGGTGACCAAGAAGTACACCACAGTGATCTTCAACCCGAACGCTGCGTACACCATCGCTAACACGATGAAGTTACACAGTGGCGCCGAGATGATGAAACTTATCACAGTACCTAATGATGCCCCCATCGACGCCATTGCCATGGTCACCGGAACCACGGCTGCGCTACAAAATGGTGTCAGCATCCCGAACAACGCGCCTAATAAGGTTCCCCATTTATCGTGTTTGGTCAGCGTCGCTTGGAGTTTATCTTGAGGGATATACTCTCGCATGATGCCAGTAAGAACCGACACAATCGCGATGATAACGACCAGCCCTTTGGCCACATAAAAGAACTCATTTAACGCAATAACTAATTTAGCATCCACAATTGGAATCTCTAGCAAGTAAAAAGAGATTTGGATAATATACACACATGCACGATTGTGTAAGTGTATATATTTGGTTGTAATGTAATGCAAGTTAAGAAGGGTATTAAGTGACGAGGGGAATTAAAGATATTGCTAGTGGCTGCGTTGTCACTAAGTCTTTATTTTTCAATTAATTGAGTTGTTTTCGTCGATGATCAATAGATCGGCATACGCGCCTTCAACGATTTGGCCTAACTTGCCTTCGTGGTATGGCTAGATCTTATAAAATGTTAAATCGGTGTCAGTATTTAGGGGCTCTGACATTGGTCTGAAATTTAAGTTCGTTCTATGAGGCAACATCCTTACATCAAGAAAAATATATGGTTAAGGATTAACTCATGAAAAAACAAAATATCTCGGCAGTCGCCCTTTTAGCACTGATTATTACAGGTTGTGGCGGAGAAAGTTCATCAGGAGGTGACAGCACAACGTCTAATAACGCTAATGTTCCAAGTAATCCAAGTAATCCAAGTAATCCAAGTAATACCGGCTCATCATCTACCTCTCAGCAGCCTGACATTAAAGCTCTTAGCAACAATATGATTTTTGCGATCGAAGGTTTTATCGAAGAAACGGATCCAATCAGAAATTTCTCATCTATTACCGTCAAAAATGAGCTGCCTGCGTTCAAGAGTGGAGATACTCAGAAGGTTGATGTGACTATCGCTGTACCAACAATCGTTATCGATAATGGCAGCAACTTTGTTAACGATTGGCACTGTTACGAAACCACAGGATTAAGCGCGCAAAGGAAGAATCATCAGTTACTTGTGGACGGTACAATTTCTGAATATAGATACGATATGCAAAGTAACTCTTGTTCTAGTGAGCAATTGGGATCGTATGTGTTTAACGATGCGGTGTTCGACAGTTCGTTGGAATTTAAAACCGTTGGCAGCGTAGTTTCCAAAGATGGGAGCGGGATAGAGTCTAATTTACCTACTTACGATTTTATCGCTCAAGCTTATGGAGAGCAGTCAAAAGAGCGGTTTGGTGATTCTTGGGAATTATTACAGCGCGACAAAATTAACGCAGCAGCTAAGGAGGTTGGGGCCTCGATCTTTGAGTTGAACACTTCATCTGGAAAGATCGATTTGGATCTAGGTCAGCTTAATAGCGACACTCTCATCGATTTCGTTTCACTAGATACAAATCAATTATTGAACGGTGCGATTTGGGGGATGCCCGGTCAAGGCGTTGCCGATGATAAATGGTGCCGAATTGTGAATATTCCAGAAGATCTAAGTCAGAACAGTATCAAGTACCAATCTGTTATCTCGACAAATTGTGCGAGGTCGACACAACGTTATTGTGATGCCTTTGGTTCATCGTTTTCGAGTGGTAACTACCCACCAGCAGCTCCTATCGCTTGGGACAATAACACGGCGAGTAATGCTCAGTTGAACTCAGATGAGCAGTACCGAAGAGATGCTCAAGGTCACTTTGTTGTGAACAGTTCTGGTCAGAATGCGTTTGTCCTTTCATCCAATTCGGTTGTGATTCCTATTTTCGGTTACACCAGCCCGCGAAGTGATGGGCAAGTTAACAATGCCGGCCTCAATAGTTGGGCTGGTCACGAAGGTCACTGCCAAAACGTGATGAATAGCCAACACACAAAGATGGGGATTGGATACAAAGCCAGTAAGTCAGATGCATCGAAGGTGTCTTATTGGACGCAAGATTTCAACTAACACACTCATTGCTTAAATACGGGTCATTCATTTAGCGTCTCTATTCTTTCTTTAGTTGGTAGTGGCAGCTTACTTGGTAGCAGCAGAGCACTCGATAGTGCCATTTTACTTTACAGTGATACGTGGGCGATCAGGATTATTAAAGGTGGAGGCGCGAGGACACTATGACGATTCATTAATGTCGTGAATGATTTTGAGTGGTGTCATGAAATGGTAAGTTTTGCTTCGATTCGAACGCTAAGATGTATTTCAAATCAAGGCTACTTATCAAATTAGAGAGAGACAGAATGACTAAATCAGACAAAGTTTACGGATTCAACACACCACAACGTCTATTCGTAGGTTACACATTAGCCGTGCTGGTGGACTTGGTCGTACTTAACTTCTTCGATGACTACTGGGACTTTGTGAACATTGAGTCTTTCACGATCTCTTTGATTGCAGCGTTGTTGTTGCAGCTATTACTGAAGCTCTCTATTGGTTTAGAGCACAAGGTTGCCGAGCACTTCAAAAGCAAGCCGGGCAACGCGCCTAAGGTGTACCGAGCAATCACCACTTACATTATTTTGGTGGGCTCAAAATTCGTGATGCTAGAAGCGATTAACCTTCTGTTCGGAGATAAGGTGAGTTTTACAGGCCCTTGGGGCGGTGTGGTAGCGTTCTTCGCGGTGGTATTTACGATTTTGGTTGCTGAAGTGATTGTATCGAAGATCTACTTTGCTCTGGATGACAAACAAGATTCAAATGTGAAAGCGCTTAAAGAGACCAACGCGTAACACAACATAAAATACCTATGTTGATAACAGACGAGCCAGTTGAATAAGCTGGCTCGTTTTCGTTTGAGTTGCGATAACCAATTCGATACGCGAATTGGCTCTATTTTTCGTAAACCACGTTCCCGCGTAACACCGTCATCAACACCTGAGTTTTGGCGATTTGTCTTGCTGACACTGTGGTGATGTCGCGGTCGAGAATGGCGAAGTCAGCGGATTTTCCTACCTCAATAGAACCTGTTACGTCTTCAATCCCAAGACTTTTGGCGGCATTGAGCGTGTAAGCGTCGATGGCGGTATAGATATCGGTTAGGCCGGTTTGGCCCATGATTAAGCTGTTCGCGATGCCGACTAAAGGGTTGATGTCGTGTACGTTCCAGTCACTGCTTAAGGTGATATTCGCGCCGGTCTTGACTATTGCATCGAGGTTCATCATGGCTTTAGCACGGCGAGCACCTAGGAAAGCTTCAGCCCATTGGTGTTGATGCCTTGCAACGTAATCAGAGCCAACTTGGAAATCTGCAGTTACATCTAACTGGCGAAAGCGTGGCACATCTTCATCATTGATTAATTCGATATGGGTTAGGGTGTAGGGTTTGGTTGAACCTTGTTTGCGAATACTTTCTATCGCATCAAGAGATTCACGAACCGCTCCATCACCAATCGCATGAATGTGGGCGCTAAAGCCGATTTTCTCGAGCGCAGTTAACCATTCTTTCATTTGTTCTGGCGGAATATAGTTCAAGCCATTAGGAGACTGGGGTAGATAAGTATCTAAGTAGGGCGCGAGTGTTTTGGCGGTGCCATTGATAAAGATGCCATCACTGTACATTTTCACCTGATCGACAAGTAACAGATGGCTTTTATCGTCGGAATGCATTTTCTCAAAGACTTCTAATTGAGAAGACATCACCATCGATGGGTACACCCAAGGGCGTAGCGATACTCGCGCCGTTAAGTCTTGATTTTGCTCGGCCTCTAGCCAAACGTCATACCAACCTCGTTTCCAATACATGCGACCGTCGCCAATGGTGGTGATGCCGTGGGTTGCCGCTTCCTCAAGCCCGAACATTAAGCCTTGGTAGCTTTGCTCAAACAGTTCACTTTGGCTATTCCAAGCCATCTCCATCACTTGATCGCCAGCATTGTCTAGCAAGATGCCATTGAGCTTGCTGCTGTCTTGGTCTTTTAAATAAACACCGCCTTGTGGGTCTGGAGATTGTTGGCTGATTCGAGCGATTTTTAGTGCTTTTGAGTTGACCCACATCGAGTGTGAAGTCTGCTCCATAAGCACCACGGGGCGATTAGGGAAGACACTGTCGATGATCTCTAGTGGCGTGTAGTCAGAGTCGCTATCGAGCGTCGCTTCCAAAGAAAAACCATAGCCCATAAGCCAACCTCTGCCATCGGTATCAGCATTGATCTTACACGCTTCTAAGTAGGGGATTTGCTCTTCTAACGTTGCTTCAGAGTCGAGTTCACAATTGCCACCCAGCTCTGAGGCGGCTTCAAACACATGGTTATGGTTATCAATAAATCCCGGAAGGACAAAGGCATTGTCTAAATCAATGACATCAGTGCTTTGCCCTTGAAAAGTTTGCGCCTGTGATTGGTTACCAATGAAGATGATCTTGCCTTTGTGGGTAACGATCGAGTCCGACTCACGATGCCCGTATATATCAGCATTGATAAAGATCTGGTCAGCACTTTGGTTATGAACAGATGTTTGCGCTTGAACTGGTGTTTGTGTTTGAACTGCTGTTTGCGCTTGGACAACGGTGTTGGCTTGTGCAAGCACCGGCGCTACGGCCGATAAGCTTGTGAGTAATGCTATCCATGCAGTACGTGGCAGAGTGAGCTTGTTATTCATTATTATGTCTTCCATGTTCCACGGTTTAGTAAGTATAGAAAGCGAGTGGCGAGAATCATATCGTGAATTTTTAATAATAAAGTGTCCTTGGTTGCTCTCTTGTTTGAATGTAATTCCAGTGCCTTTTGAGGTGGTTGTGGGAATACAGCTCGTCAATAAAGGATTGCGAATCCATTCGCAGACTAAACAATTCACATAAGGTTCTGAATAAATTACAGTTAAGTGAGCTATAAAAATGGATTTAACGTATTACCAAGGATGTAAGTTTATGTTTTCAAGAGACTTACTCGCATTACTAATAAAAACAAGTCGAGGTTAGGATGAAAAAAATATTATTGCTGCTTAGCGTGATCTTATTGGGTGGTTGTGTTGGCATGCCCGAAACGGTAAAGCCTGTTCAACAGTTTGAGTTGGAACGATACCTAGGGAAATGGTACGAAGTGGCTCGTTTGGATCACTCGTTTGAGCGTGGCTTAGACAACATCAGCGCTGAATACAGCCTTCGTGATGATGGCGGCGTGAAGGTGATTAACCGTGGTTATTCGGCGGAAGAAGGTGAGTGGAACGAAGCGGAAGGAAAAGCGTACTTCGTTGAGGGCTCTGAACAAGGCTATTTGAAAGTGTCTTTCTTTGGCCCTTTCTACGGCGCTTATGTCGTGTTTGAATTAGACAAAGAGGGCTACCAATACGCGTTTGTTTCTGGGCCCGACACTGATTACTTATGGCTACTCGCAAGAACGCCTGAAGTCGCACCAGAAGTGATGGAGAAGTTTAAAGCCATGTCGAAAGAGCGTGGCTTCAATACCGATGAGCTGATCGTTGTGGAACATACCCAATAAACCGATCGCTGTTATTGCTGAGAGTGGCTGATGATTGATAAGGCACAGAGGATGAATTTCTCTGTGCCTTTTTTATTCAAAGATAGAGCTACAATTAACGAGGCTGGTTGCCGTTCAAGAATAGCGCGACACATTCGCGAGTGTAGTGAAGCCTTTCTTCTTCGGATTCTCCGCTATCGTGACCGAAGAATGACCAATACGCCGATTTGCCGTGAAACATCAGCAACAGTTGGCGTGCTGCAATGACTGGTGAGCTTGATGTCGACAGTGTGAGATCACCAGAGTCTATTTTCGACTGCAAATAATCAGCAAGTAATTTGGTGGTTTTCTGAGGCCCAGTTTCTAAATAGATAGAGGCGATCTCTGGGTGCGTGTTGGATTGGCTCACAGCATTTTGAAAGGTCTGTCTGGACTGCTCATCAAGTAACAAATCTTGAAACTTCACACCAAACTTCACCAATTCGTCTTCCAAAGTGGCATTCATATCAAAAGCAGAAGGGCTGAGTTCGCGCTCGGCACACTTAGTTTGCATGCAGGTTTCGAAAAGCTCGTCTTTGTTTTTAAAGTGAGAGTAGACCGTTTGCTTGGAAACGTTCGCTGCTTTGGCTATTTGATCCATATTGATCTTGAAGCCATGTTCAGAGAAAAGTTGGCTGGCTGCGGTTAAGATCTGCGATCTCTTCTGTTCACTCTTGATGATTTTAGTCACGTGCTTGCTTCTCGTTACTTAGTGTTGTCTCGTTACCTAGTTTGTCTCTTTGCTTGGTGCCTGTTGGTGCTCAGTTCTATGTGTCTCGTTTTACGCTAAGCATTATGCTTTTTGTGATGGTTTTATCAATCATTAACGATGAAACTTATTTTTAACACAATCAAACTAGACAGTCTAGTTTGATTTGGTTAGTCTAAAAAAAGAACATAATTGAGTACCGCATAGGAACAGTACGTATGTATAAATTGATGAAGGGAAGCGCAGTGGCAGTGGCGTTGTCGGCTTTTCTTGTTGGATGTGGCGAAAAGGAACAAGCCCAAGAGTCGGTTGATTCAACCTCTGAAACGGCATCGAGCGTCCAAACTATTTTAACCGTGGAAACGATGTCCTTGGCGCTGTCTTCCTCTTATGCAGTACAACGCGAATATGTCGGTGTGGTTAAGGCGGGTCAACAGGCCAATTTAGGTTTCGAGTTGGCCGGAAAAGTAAACGAGATTCTGGTGGATGTCGGTGACACAGTCACAACGGGTCAGCCGTTGATCAGACTGGATACCCAACTTTTGGAAACCGAGTCTAGCCAACTGAAAGCGCAGGCTGAAGAAGTCAAAGCTCAATTGAGTTTGGTGGCAGCGAACCTTAAACGTCAACGTTCATTGAAAGCGAAAGGCTTCAGTGCCGAAGCGGAGATTGATTCTCTCACCAGTGAGCAACGCGTATTGCAGGCGAACTTGTTGCGCATCGATGCATCGGTAAAAGGCAATGAACTGAAATTGGTGAAGTCGACAGTGCTTGCGCCTTATTCTGGAACCATCGCGACGCGCTTTGTTTCGCTCGGAGATGTGGTGAATGTGGGTAATCCAACTCTTACACTGCTCGCTTCTGAGGGCAAAGAGGCCTTCATCGGTATTCCTGCTCACCAAATGCAAAAAGTCACCTCACTTTCTTCGCCTAACATCCGAGTTGGGAGAACAGATTATGCCGTGGAGCTATTGAATCCCGGCGCAATGGTCGACACCCAATCTCGCAGTGTTGGTTTGCGTTACCTATTCCCTGAACAATCATCGGTATTGGAAGGGCAACTTGCCTACCTTAAATTTGATGAGCAGATTGATGACTCAGGTTATTGGGTGCCATTAACGGGTTTGATTGATGGATTGCGCGGTGTGTGGAACATCTTTGTGATTGGTGAAGACAATAAGGTTGAACGTAGAAGTGTTCAGGTGTTGTTTGCCAACAATCAACAAGCGTATGTGAGTGGGGCGATTGAAGACGGTGAACAGGTCATCGCCAGTGGTTTACATCGCTTAGTTCCGGGCCAAATCGTGAAACCAGTCAGTGCGGCTGAGTAGGTAATAGTATGAAAATAATAGAGACTATTTCCAACACTCGACTGCTTATCTTGATGACCGCGCTGCTGATGGTGAGTGGTATTTCGGCGTTCATGACGTTGCCACGTGCAGAAGACCCAGTAATCATCAACCGTTACGCGAACATCACAACCAGCTTCCCCGGCGCCAGTGCCGAGCGTGTTGAAACCTTGGTAACAGAAGTTATCGAGAACAAGCTGCGTGAGCTGAGTGAAGTTAAACTCGTGAGCTCAACCTCTAGGCCGAGCGTATCGATTGTCACGCTAGAATTGAATGACACCATCACCGAGCCAGAACCCGTCTGGTCCCAAGCTCGCGACAAGTTATCTGATATCGAATCCATTTTGCCTGCGGGTGCTCAATCGCCTGATCTCGATAGCGACCATACCTATGCTTTCACGACCATCGCATCTCTAACTTGGTCTGGTGCAGGCGAGCCTGATAGGTTAACGCTGGGCCGTTATGCCAAAGAGCTCGCCAAGCGACTAAGAACTTTGTCGGGTACTGAATTCGTTGATGAATACGGGATGCCGCAAGAAGAGATTCAAATCAGTTTACGTACGGCCGATGCCGCTGCTCTAGGGCGTTCAAGCGCCAATATCGCTGAATCGCTCGAAGGGGCAGACGCCAAGAACTCGGCCGGCGAGTTAGTGAGTGCTTATTCTCGCTTTGGCTTAGAAATTAAATCTGAACTTGATTCCATTGAACGCATTAAGCAAGTGCCAATAGCCACTGATAGCAAAGGTCACATCATCCGTATGGAAGACATTGCTTCGGTGAAACGTGGTGAGAAAACCCCACAAGACCAGATTGCTATTGTTGATGGTGAGCCGGGTGTGATTGTCGCGGCAAGAATGCACCCTGATCTGCGAGTTGATAACTGGACGTCGCGAGCTAATGCTCTGATTGGTAAATTTGAGCAAGAGTTACCAAGTAACGTTAAGGTGACAGTGCTGTTTAATCAGCAAGGTTATACCGAGACTCGCTTAGACGATTTAGGCAAAAGCTTGATGATCGGTTTCGGTCTGATTTTGATTGTGCTGTTTGTCACTTTAGGCGTACGTGCCGCGATCTTAGTCGCCATTTCTCTGCCATTAACCTCATTATTGACCTTGTCGATCATGAAAATGACCGGTGTACCGATTAACCAAATGTCGGTGACAGGCTTAATTGTGGCGCTTGGGATCATGGTTGATAACGCGGTGGTGATGGTCGATACCATTCAAGCTTATCGTTTGAAAGGGCAACAGCGCGCTGAAGCGACCATGAATGCGTTGAAGCATTTATGGGTGCCGTTATTAGGCTCAACCTTAACTACCGTGTTGGCGTTTGCCCCGATTATCTTGATGCCGGGTGCATCAGGTGAGTTTGTGGGGGGAATTGCGATTACCGTTTCTTTCTCATTGATCGGCTCTTACATCATCTCGCACACCTTAATTGCGGGCTTAGCGACTAAGCTACTGCCGAAACAACTCAGTGATGTCGACAAGAAAGGGCAGCACCATTGGTACATGACGGGTTTGAGAATCCCGGCTTTGACGCGCTGGTTCTCATCTTCTGTCCGCTTTGGTGTCACGCATCCAATCATCACGATTGCTTTGGTGTTATTGGTACCGTTTACCGGTTACTGGAGTATGTCTCAGCTGACTGAGCAATTCTTCCCGCCATCAGACCGAGACATGTTTGAGATTCAGGTGTATATGCCACCTCAAGCGAGCATTTACGCCACTAAAAATACTTCTGAAAAAATCGACGATATCATTCATCGTTACCCTGAAGTGGAGCGTATCGATTGGCTCGTGGGTGCAAACTTCCCATCCTTCTATTACAACCTGCAAGCAAGGCAAAATAACGCGCCGTACTTCTCGCAAGCCATGGTGAAAACAGAGAACTTTGATCAAGCCAATGCGCTAATTCCACAGTTGCAAAAGGTGTTGGATGAAGAGGTGCCGGAAGCACAAATCTTGGTACGTAAGCTTAACCAAGGGCCTCCATTTACCGCGCCCGTTGAACTGCGAGTGTATGGTGAAAACCTCGATACGTTGAAAGCGATTGGTGAGGATGTGCGATTGATTTTGGCGGGTGTTCCTCATGTGACGCACACAAGGGAAACGCTGCAACCAGGTACTCCGAAGGTGTGGTTGAAGGTCGATGAAGATACCGCAAAGCTGAATGGTATTTCATTGAACCAGTTCGCAGGTATGCTGCAAACTACGCTGACAGGTCGTGAAAGTGGCTCTGTGATTGAAGGCAGTGAGTCGGTACCAATCCGTGTTCGTGTGGCAGATGAGGCGCGTGAAAACTTGGCTCACTTAAGCAATATTCGTTTGCCAATCAGTTCTGATGTCTACTCAACGGGGATCAATGTTTCGACTCTGGCAGAACTGGAATTGACGACCAGTCGCGGTGCGATTACTCGTCGTAACGGGCAACGAGTGAACACCATTGAAGGTTACATTGAAGCGGGTGTTTTACCTCAAACCGTCCTTAATGAATTCCAGAAACGCTTAGCAAGCTATCAGATGCCATCGGGTTATACGATTGGTTTTGGTGGTGAATCCGCTGAGCGTGACAATTCAGTTAACAGCCTTATCTCGAATGTCGCCGTTGTGGTGGTATTGATGGTGTTGGTGGTGGTGATGTCATTCAACTCGTTCCGAATGAGCAGCATCATCTTCATGGTAGCAGGGTTGGCTGGTGGACTAGGGCTGTTGTCGGTATGGATCTTCGGTTATCCGTTCGGCTTTACGGTGATTATCGCCATGCTTGGGATTGCGGGCTTAGCGATAAACGCGGCCATTGTGATTTTGACCGAATTGAAACTCGATAAAGAGGCTTCCTCCGGGAATGTAGATGCAGTCGTTGAAGCTGTGATGTCGTGTACTCGCCATATCAGCTCAACCACGATAACGACTGTTGGCGGCTTTATGCCATTGATCATCGCTGGCGGTGGTTTCTGGCCTCCGTTTGCGGTCGCGATTGTTGGCGGAACGGTATTAACCACGCTTATCTCGTTCTACTTTGTACCTGTGGTTTATCACTTGATGACTCGAAATCAGCGAAAAACCATCGCGACTCAAGCGGCATAACTGTTTTTTAATTTAACTGCTTTTCAATTGCCCATAATCGAGCCGTATCTGGCTCGATTATGGTGTTGTTATTCTCGATAAATTCATCCCAATTCCTACCATTGTGTTGTTCTTTTCACCGCTATAACGTTCTCAATTAGTCAAATTATCCTTTCTGTTAGTCATAATATTCTTTCAATTCGTCACAGTAGTACATCGATGAATGCTTGGTTATCTTGCTGGTGAATGAGTGGGTATTTTGAATAATCTAACCAGTGAATACCTTGTAAATGGTATGTGAATTCACAATCTTGATGGGCGTCACACTTCTATTTATTCGCTCTTTCTAATGTACCTTGAACTTGCCCTGAGCAGTGGTGACGCGCGAGTGTTTATCTACTTTTTCTAAATCCCTTGTCAGTACTGGCTCCATCTGTGTAGCACGCTATTGATGTGTGTCTTAATCGCTTACTGCTTCTTAGTTTTCGTCTTCATAAATGGAAGGTTAGTTTCCAAGTTTGTTTGGTGAGCTTTCAATTTCAACTCTTCATAATGCGCCAAATGTAACAATGTATTTCAAAGTGTAACAAATAAGTCATGTTTTCTGTGTGGTTTTAACTCAGCAGTAACGAACCTTATTGCATTGCTTTTTGAGATGCGGCGTTTCACATGCTCAACACATAAATATTCTAATGATCATGACAACCAGTACTCAGACGTTCGTTCTGAGGCTGGATAACCATCGAGAAAGTTAATGGAAGCTTCAAGATATAAACGCATTTTATCGAGGACAAGTTTGTCGAAGATTGGTTTGCTGGGAACCATTCTGATGCTCGAAGGGTGTAACTCCGCATTGCTCGACCCAAAAGGTAGCGTTGGCGTTCAGGAAAAAGAGCTGATTATTACGGCTCTGTTGCTGATGTTGATTGTCGTCATCCCAGTAATTCTGATGACCATCTACTTTGCTTACCGATACCGCGAAAGCAATACCACGGAAGAGTATGCACCAGACTGGGCGCACTCAACCAAAATTGAAATAGTGGTATGGACAATTCCAATCATCATTATTGCGATTCTAGCCACCATCACTTGGCGAACAACTCACGAACTGGAGCCATCTAAGCCTCTGGAAAGTGACGTTAAACCTATGGTGATCGAAGTGGTCTCTCTGGACTGGAAATGGCTGTTCATCTATCCGGAGCAAAACATTGCGACGGTTAACTATGTTGCGTTCCCAAAAGATGTTCCGGTGACGTTTAAGCTGACTTCAGACAACATCATGAACGCGTTCTTTATCCCGCGTCTTGGTTCGCAGATCTACGCGATGCCGGGAATGGTGACTAAGTTGAATTTGATTGCAAACCACGAAGGCGACTTCAAAGGTTTTGCTTCGAACTACAGTGGTAAAGGGTTCTCTCAGATGAAATTCACCGCATCGGCCATGCCTGATCAAGTGGCGTTTTTAAATTGGGTAGAGAAAGTGAAAGCAAGTCCTGATCGCATCGAAGATTGGGAGCAGTTCCGTTCATTGGCCGCGCCAAGTGTGGCTGAGCCTGTGACGCTGTTTTCAAGTATCCCACCATTTTTATTCACTGATGTCGTGACCCAGCACCCTGGTTCAATGAACTGTTTGCCGGAAACCCAAGGATAATCGTCATGTTTGGAAGATTAACTCTAGACTCAATTCCCTACCACGAGCCCATTATTTTGGTCACGTTAACCATGATCGCTTTAGTGGGCAGTTTAGTGGTGTACGCGGTAACCAAAGCCGGTAAGTGGCAATACCTTTGGAATGAATGGTTTACGTCGGTAGACCACAAAAAATTGGGCTTCATGTACATTGCTGTTGCGATGGTGATGTTAGTTCGTGGCTTTGCTGATGCGGTCATGATGCGTAGCCAGCAATTGCTTTCTGCAGCCGGTGAAACGGGCTATTTGCCGCCACATCACTACGACCAGATCTTCACGGCTCACGGCGTGATCATGATTTTCTTCGTAGCGATGCCTTTGGTTATCGGTTTGATGAACATCATCGTGCCGTTGCAAATCGGTGCTCGTGATGTTGCATTCCCTTATCTGAATAACTTGAGCTTCTGGCTATTTGTGGTGGGTATTATCCTAACCAACATGTCGCTTGGCTTAGGTGAGTTTGGCCGTACGGGTTGGTTGGCGTATCCGCCTTTGTCTGGCATTGAGGCGAGCCCGGGAGTCGGGGTCGATTATTGGATATGGGCGCTGCAAATATCCGGTGTGGGTACCACGTTAACGGGTGTGAACTTCTTCGCGACTATTTTGCGCATGCGTACTCCTTCTATGCCAATGATGAAGATGCCAGTATTCACGTGGGCGTCTTTGTGTGCCAACATCCTGATCATCATCTCTTTCCCAATCCTTACGGTAACCATCGCGTTACTGACTTTGGATAGATACATCGGCACGCACTTTTTCACCAATGACCTTGGTGGCAACGTGATGATGTATGTGAACCTGATTTGGGCATGGGGACACCCTGAGGTGTACATCCTAATTTTGCCTATCTTCGGTGTGTTCTCTGAAGTGACTGCAACCTTCTCACGTAAAAAACTGTTTGGTTATACCTCGCTGGTATGGGCGACGGTGGCTATCACCATCCTTGCGTTTGTGGTTTGGCTGCATCACTTCTTTACTATGGGTTCAGGCGCAAATGTGAATGCCTTCTTCGGCATCGCAACCATGATTATCTCTATCCCAACCGGGGTTAAGATCTTCAACTGGCTGTTCACCATGTACAAAGGTCGCATCCGTTTCACAACACCTATGCTGTGGACAGTTGGTTTCCTTATCACCTTTACCGTGGGTGGTATGACGGGCGTATTGATGGCAGTTCCGGGGGCAGATTTCATTCTGCATAACTCGGTATTCCTGATTGCTCACTTCCACAACGTAATCATCGGTGGTGTTGTCTTCGGTTGTTTTGCTGCGATTGGTTACTGGTTCCCGAAAGCGACCGGTTTCACTCTGAACGAGCTTTGGGGCAAACGCGCATTCTACTGCTGGATCATCGGTTTCTTGATGGCGTTCTTGCCGCTTTACGCTCTGGGCTTTATGGGCATGACACGTCGTTTGAGCCAAGACATCAACCCTGAGTTCTTCCCACTATTGGCGGTTGCGGCTGCAGGTACGGGCGTGATTGCGATGGGTGTGGTGTGTCAGTTCGTTCAGATTTACGTGAGTGTTCGTGACCGCGACCAAAACCGAGATCTAACCGGTGACCCTTGGGGCGGACGTACATTCGAATGGGCGACATCGTCACCACCACCGTTCTATAACTTTGCAAAACTGCCTAAGGGCGATGAGATCGATTCGTTCTGGTATCAAAAGCAAAGTGGCGAGTTTGATCCAACTCAGGAAGAAGAATACGAACGTATTCACATGCCGAAGAACACACCGACAGGCATTTATGTGTCTGCATGGGCGTTGGCATTTGGCTTCGCAATGATCTGGTACATCTGGTGGCTAGCGGCTGCAAGCTTAGTGGGCATCGTGGTGACGTGTATTCAACACAGCTACAACGACGATGTGGACTACTACGTGGAAGTTGAAGAGATCAAAGCGATTGAAGCGGCTCGACGTGCGCAGCTTGCAGAAGCGAAAAAACAGTCAGTGAAAGGCGATCATTCTGGTCGTGGTAACAGCGCTGACGGTGATGCTGATAGTGATAATAACGACAATAAAGATGACTTGGAGACGACGTATGCAAGCTAATACTCCGTCACACACTTATGATCTTGCACATTCGCATGATCATCACCACGAAGCTGCGGGCAACAAGTTGTTTGGCTTCTGGGTTTACTTGATGAGTGACTGTGTCCTGTTTGCCACGCTTTTCGCGACTTATGCCGTGCTTGAGAGTGGATCAATTGCAGGGCCGACAGGTAAAGACATCTTTGAACTGCCGTTCGTGTTTGTCGAAACCATGATGCTGCTGTTCAGTAGTATCACATTCGGTTTTGGCATGATTGCGATGAAGCGCAAAGACGTGACCGGACTGAAGCGCTGGATCAAAGTGACTTTCGTATTGGGCTTAGCCTTTATCTGTATGGAAGTGTATGAGTTCCATCATTTGATTGCAGAAGGTTATGGCCCTCAAGAAAGTGCATTCCTTTCTGCGTTCTTTACCTTGGTTGGCACACACGGTTTGCACGTAACGTTTGGCCTGATTTGGATGGCGGTGGCGTACCACCAACTTTCAACCAAAGGCTTGAACGACAACATGTCGATGCGCTTCCAGTGCTTGAGCTTGTTCTGGCACTTCCTTGATATCGTTTGGATTTGTGTATTTACCATCGTGTACTTAATGGGGGTGATGTAATGGAACAGCATCTAGACAGTGGTGCAACGGATTATGTGAAAGGCTTTATTGCGTCACTGATTCTCACCATTATTCCGTTCTACATCGTGTGGGCGCATGTGTTACCAAGCACAGAAACGTACGTGATCTTGTTCGGCTGCGCGTTGGTGCAAATTTTTGTCCACTTTAAGTACTTCTTACATATGGAAGCGAAATCTTCCGATGGGCGTTGGAACTTGGTGTCACTGATGTTTACCGCCATTGTTGTATTGATTCTTATCGCTGGCTCGGTATGGATCATCTACAACATGAACGTCAACATGAAGTTGTAGGCTAGGGTATGCTGAAAAGATATCTGTCTATCACCAAACCGGGCATCATTTTCGGCAACCTGATTTCTGTTGCGGCGGGGTTCTTCCTCGCCGCAAAAACAGAACCAGCCAGCGCGATGTTGTTACTGACAACATTAGCGGGTGTGGGACTTGTGATTGCATCAGGTTGTGTTGTGAACAACATCTTTGATCGAGACATCGACCAAAAGATGAAGCGCACACAAAATCGAGAATTGGTTCAAGGAAACATCAATACAGACGTCGCGTTCGTCTATGCCTTGGTTTTACTGCTGGCAGGCACAGCGCTACTGTTTCAGTTCGCTAATCCGATCTCTGCGGTCATGGTGTTGCTTGGCTATGTGTTTTACGTCTTTTTCTACACCATGTGGTACAAGCGTACATCGGTTTACGGCACTTTAGTCGGCAGTATTTCGGGCGCCGTTCCACCATTGGTTGGTTACTTGGCGGTGACTAATTACATTAGTTTGGAAGCGGTTTTGTTGTTCGCGATGTTCTGCTTATGGCAAATGCCACACTCGTACGCGATCGCGATGTTTCGCCTTCAAGATTATCGAGATGCAGGCATTCCCGTGTTACCGGTGAAAGAGGGCGTCGACAAAGCGCATCAGCACATGAAAGCCTATGTGGTGGCGTTTGGCGCAGTCTCGTTGGCGCTGTTCCTACTCGGAGAAGCGGGCTACGAATACCTCGCGGTGTCGGCGGCAGTCTGTTTTATGTGGACTAAAGTGACGTTTCGTAAGGTTGATTGCCTAAACTACATCCAGTGGTCAAAGACGGTGTTTAAGGTGTCCCTGCTGGTGGTCATGAGCATCAGTGGTGTGCTGGGGCTGGAGTTGATTCCGTTGCCTACTCTTTTTTGATTTAAGTTTGTCGTTGAACCCTCAATGTTCTGAAGTCCGAGGGTTTGACGACTTTTTATCTGTCCCGCTTTAAGCTATTACCCTTCAAAAATATCACTAAGCCAATCTTCAAGCTGCTCTCGTTTATCTTGTGGGCCATTGATGATCACTAAGCCGTTTAGTGTCGCGTGATCCCAAGAGATGGTGCCAGTTGCTAGCGCATCGAACACATCGAGTTCCGTAATCAGTAATAGATCTTCCTCGGTAGGCAAAGTATCTCTGCCTGAGACATCGACCCCCTTCTCAAATTTCACTTGGCTGTAATGACCTTTGATTGCTTCGAACAAGTTGAACTCAATTTTGCTTGGGTGGGGTTTCGCAAGCGCAGCCTTGATGGCAAAGAGTCGAAAGTGATCTGGCTTATTGAGGTTGTTGAATTCATTGTCTTGTCTGGCTGTGATTACGTTGCCAAACACCTCTAGTGAACCGGGCTCTGTCACCAAACTAAACCCGGTATCTTGATGAAGGCCGCAAGCAAAAACCAAAGATGAACTGAGTGAAAGTAGCAGAGCGAAACGTTTTAGCATCTAGAAACCTTGAGTCGAACGTATATATTTCACATCACGCCATCAGTAAAGTTGATGTGAGCGGAGGAGTTTGAATTATATAATAAGCAAAAGATAAAGGGACCGCGAAGGGTCCCTATGTTTATCCGTTTGCTATCCTAGCGAGCCCTTAACTAACGTGAGTCAGTTAACGAACGATAAGCATCAGCTCTTCAGGGGAAAGAGGCTTATCGAAGTAGCTCATGAATAGACCAAAGGCTTGAATGTCGCCATTCGAGAACTTAAACGCACCAGACTGCATGTTGGTACCAATCACTTGTTGAGCGTTTGGACCAGCCATCAAGATTTGGTTCAATACTTGACGAGAAGTGTTGATTTGAATATCAGCGCCTTCTAGTGCCGTTTCATGAAGCTGAGCAATACCGTTACGCACTTCGATAGTGAATGACTCGTTGGTATCAGAGAAGTTGTAAGTTAGCGCAGTGTTCACATCTAGCGTGTTCTCTGCGATTAACGTCGATGTCATCATATCGAAGATTTGTTTACTTGGTAGGGCAGTTAGAACGTCTACAGAAGCAAAACTGATCATGTTAGAGAAGTCACGATTACCTTCTAGTTCAGCTGCAGCATTCAACGCCCAGTTACGCCAGTTGATGTTCACTTGATCGGCAGACCATGCTTTGTAAGCTTGTGCCTTTAGTAAGCGCGCTTCCATGTCATCTTTGTTTACCGTGATAGGGTAAGAAAGAATCTCCGCTGCAAAAGTGTAGTTCTCTGCTTTCATCGCTGCTTTTGCTGTGTCGATGATGTTATCACGGCCGCCCATGATTTCTACGAAAGCTTTAGCACGCTGCTCATAAGCCATTGGCTCTAGTTGCCACGGATCGGCTTCGAAGAAACCGTTGTAGCCTACGTAAATTTGGCGAACAGCGTGTGCAACAGTACCATAATGCTCACCCAACCAAGGGTGTTCTGCAAGGTGCTTAGGAAGTTTAACCACTTCAACTAGCTCGTCTGGCGTCATACCTTTGTTCATGTGACGAATCGTTTGGTCGTGTGTGTATTGGATTGCATCACGGTAAGCCGTTAGTACATCCGCTACCGCTTCTTTGCCTTCAACAGGACGACCATGCGAGTTGATCATGATTTCTGTATCGAATTGACGCATAACGTCGATGCCCTTGAACCACATGCTTGGATCACGGAATTTCGTACCGCGAATTGTGTGTAGGTTCGGGAAGTTTTCGCCTTGTAGAACCTCTGCTGCGTGCAGGATTTTTTGTTCTGGGAAGTAAACCACTAACTCATCTTTAGTTTCAGATGGCACGTTCTCGATGTGCATTTTCACGCCAGAAATTTCGATTTCGATGTGGCTTTGGCTTGGTACAAGCAGGTTTGGTTCGATGAACGAGATAGCACCTTGCATGAAGCGTGGACCAAGGCCGTCGTTTACTGTGCCGTGCTCGCCTTCTTCTACGTGCTTAGCACCTGTGTAAGAAGTACGGTGACCAAATAGAGTACCTAGGTTTGAAGACCAGTTAGCCACTGCAGCGGTTAGGCCTTCTTCAGCGATGATTTTTACTTCACCTGATGCCACTTCTTCGTCAGTCACCCACGCACGCACACCAGAGATGTGGTCGATGTGGTTGTGAGAATAAATGATTGCTTTAACCGGCTTGTCGGTGATTTGACGGAATTGCTCTTTAACCGATTGAGCCATTTCTACCGACTCGCCTGGATCAACAATGATGATGCCGTCCGTACCTTCAATCATGACGGGTGTATCTAGACCGAAACCGTAACCAAGATATACGTTGTCATCTACTTTGATGATTGCTTGGTCCATTTTACGACCATGCTTGGTGAGGATTGGGTGAACATGGTCAGACTCAGCAGTGTAAGCTAGAGAATCGCCTGTTTTAGAAACAACTTGAATACGTTCGCCTTTTCCCCAGAACATGTTTGATTTGTGTTCGAATAGAACCTCGCTCTTGTAGCGAGCATCAAGATCAATGTTTTGGTATTGCGCAGCATTTGCCGTCTGAAGTTCTTGGCCGACTTTCGATGTCGCTTCTACAGTTGGCGTTGCAGATGCAAAACCAGAAGCAAGTAGAGTGCTCGCAATAGCAACAGGAAGCGCCATTTTTTTGAATGTATTAGTCATGGTAGTGACCTTATATTTGGATACAGGAATTGGATTTCTTGAGCCAAATGATAGAGGTGGGGGAGGTCGCTATCTACGCGCTAATAATATTTCAATCTATCGTTTTTTCGATGATTTGTTTGATAAACGATTGTATTAGCGATTAATTTTGATCTAAATCAATTAGTAAATGAGCTTGCAACAGATACAAAAATGCCCTGAAATTCAGGGCATTTGTTTTACAATTAGTCGCTAGTTCATGAGTGGCTGTGATACGAGTGAATAACAGCCAAATCATTGAATATTTAATTGCTTATCAAGAGCTAATCGTTTACCAAGCACCTAAGTATGACTTGTAAGATTGTAGGCGAACCGTTGCTGCACCGATTACATCGATGAAGCCCCAGAACGGATGTGGCTTCTCAGCCGAGATCCAAGCCGCGCCAGTTGAACCAATAGGGATGTTGTAACCTTCTGGTTCAATGATCTCAAGTACGATAGTACGACCTAAACCATTGCCGTTTCTTACCACGTGTTGACCGACGCTTTGTGGCCCCTGAAGTGGAGAAATACTCGACTCACCGGTACCGGCATTAAAGCTGTGTACTTTTGCTCGGAACACGTGGCCTGGGTATGCATCAACGAAGAACTCAGCGAAGTCTCCTACTTGAACATAGCCATAAGTTTGGTCTGAAATACGCATCTCAAGAAACTTTTTGCTGGTGTTGTAGAGGTGCATATTACCCATTACAGAACCTTCAGCAATGTTCACTATCGATACCTGACCGTCAAACTCAGCTTTAATGGTTTTCTTCTCTTGCGCCCAATTTACTTTTTGTAGATCGGCTTTTAGCGACACCAGTTCAGCGTGCAGTACTCGAAGATCTGAGTCGTACTTTTCTACGTCACGCATATTGAAGATTTCAGGTGACGTTTCAGCACGCTCTAAATCGCGATCCATCTGCTTGATTTGTTCTTCTTTCTGAACAATTGAAGATTCGATCTTGGCTTTATCTGCGGCAGAATTGATGTCGACGAGAGTGTAGATTATGTCGCCTTCTTTAACCATTTGGTTGTGCTCAACAAGCACTTGGTCGATCTGCTGACCAAAGATAGGTGACATCACCGCGTGTGGTGCTTTGACTGTGGTTGAGTTGGTTAAATCAACGGGTGCCCACAAGCGAGAGATTACTGCTAATACTGCAAGAATCGTTACACCCCCAATGGCAGCCCAGGTGTAGTTCTTGAAGTTCTTCTTAAGTGCGCCTGTCGCAAACAGTGACCATACAATTAGGATGTATGGAATCATCATCTCTTTCATTATGCGACCTCTTTTTCTGTAGCGGATGGTGTTGTTGGAGTCTTTTCTTCTGAAGCCTGTTCTTTTGAAGATTGCTCTACTGAAGACGGCTCTGTTACCGGTTGTTCAGGTGATACGTGGACTACGGAGGCCTCTGTATTAGTCGCGTCTCGTTTAGGTTGTACACCACGGCGAATCACATCACTCAGTGATTGACCAATATGTTTCCAGTTCGCTAGCGCGATAACCAAGGCGATAACCCAGAATGTTTTGCTGATGAAGAGTCCGCAAAGTGACAGTGCAAACACGATTTGTACGTGAGCGCTTTTGTGTTCTTTTGCTTTATGCACACCCAGTTCATGCAACTGCCACATGCCGTAAACACCGGCTAATACCACAGCAATTGTCACTGAGAACAAGTAGCCAGAGAAGTACTCCATCTGGAAGAAGTTCATCATCATTTCATTGGGATGATTGTTGAATTGAGACATGTCGATGTCTTTAGAATGGATTGTGCCTAATGGTGCAAGAGCCCATGCTCCCGCAAACATCACTGCCATAAACAGGCAGAATTTAATCAAGACCATCACAACGGCCCAGATTTTCTGGAAAACGATTTTTATAAAGTTCATATCTCAACCTAAATAAGGAGAGAGAAAGTGCAGCCTTGGTACAAGACTTTTAGAAGACATCTGAAAGAGGTGTTGAACTCACGTAACCGTATAGACCTACTGAGTCAAAAGTACTAGATGACAATTAAAAATCGCTTTGACCACGTAGACAACGCATTCTCGCGAATAGAGTGTTAAAAACACCTGGCGAAATCATTCTTAAGTAACGTCTACCATTGATAGGTTCGTTTGCTGCATTGGGTTTTAAGGCCGTCTTCCGTGATGTGTGCAACACCATCATCTACACATTTTTAGGTTTTCTGTTTAGGTTAAGAATTGATTTGTTGGCGAAATAATAGGAAGTGTAACTGGTGCTATCTACGCATTATTGCGATATTGAATTATCGTAATTACGATGAATTGAGTGGTTGCTTAAACGTGAGGTGGGTTTATTTGAACAGGCTCAAACTCGGCTTATAAAATATGTCTATTTAATTAGCCTGGATCATAGAAGTGGCTATAAAAGTATCAATAAGGCAGGACGGAAATATTGAATACTCCGACCAGTCTAGGGTGAGTTTGGGTGGATTAAGCGTTACTGGCACAGCGAAGAGATTTAGATTCCAATCTGGCGAATGTGGCAGCTATTCGAAAGAGTGAGTTGTTCTGACATTTTTGCTCTTTACCATATGATGCTTCCTTCTCAGTTTTGTTTTCTCAATGAGCATCCGTTGTTTCATTCTATCGCTTTTACGATAAGATAATTAAATCTATCGCCAAATGAGCACTGAATCATGAGTAATGACATTCCGAATTTTAACTTATTGGCTGTGTTTTCAGCGGTGATGGAGCAGGGCAGTTTGAGTAAGGCTGCCGATCATTTGAATACCAATCAATCGACGATCAGCACCGCGTTAACTCGTCTAAAGAAAGAGATTGGCCAAGAGCTTTTTGTTCGCAAAGGAAGAGGTGTTGCGCCTACGTCTTATGCGCAAAGTTTGTATGAACAAATTAAAGCGCCGATCAATGAACTCAATGGCGTGTTTCAGTCGATGGCTAATTTTGATGAGCAATCCTCTGAGCGTAAGTTTGTTATTTCTGCACCTGAGCACTTACAGTGGGTACTTCTCAATAGTTTCGCGGCGCTTCCTAATCAAAACTTGTCGCTGGAAGTCTTTGATCAACCAGACAGTGATGAGCGCATTTATGAAGATCTTTTGACTCAAGAGTTCGATGCGATGATCGATATTGTGGTGCCTGAACACCCAAGTATCGTCAGTGAAACACTTTATGAAGGCGAGTTTGTGATCGTGTGTCGAGCTGATCATCCACGGATTCAAGGTGAAATCAGCGAAGCTCAGTTCCTAAGTGAAAAGCATGCTGTATTAGACAGAACACGACGTAAAGTTCGCAGTTTGAATCACTACACTTCTTTGGATCTGTCCCAGCGTAAAATCGTGTTTCACGGGCGCTCGCTGTTCAGTAATATTTTGCTGTGTAGCCAATCCGATTACATCACTGTCGTGCCTTTATCTATGGCCGTGCAGTTCCAAGAAAAGTTAAGTTTGCAGCTGTTCAAGCCGCCCTTTGAATATCAGCCGATATCTCATTACCTGATTTGGTTGAAGAAGCAGAACAGCGACCCCGCTCATAAATGGTTCAGAGAACAAGTCATCAATACATCAGATTCAATGTCGAAGGCGCTTAAAGATAGGCGGTTGCGATTTTAATTGAGAGTCTAAATCTAAGGGGAGTATTGGCTTCCCTTTTTTGTGTCGCTTAGTTGGTACTAGACAATATGTTAATAACAAAAAATTATTAAAATGAGAATATTTAATAATTTCACTGATTTGTGTGTGTTCAGTAATATACCTAGCAACAGAGAAGTAGGTGGCCTCAAGGTCAACCTAAACGAACATTACTTAGCTTCTGAACGAGGCTGAGATTAAAGTATCAAGGGCGAAATATGAAATTCCTACACACAATGATCCGAGTTACTGATTTAGACAAGTCTATCGAGTTCTATACCAAGGTATTGGGAATGAAGGAACTTGAACGCCATGAAAACAAAGACTACCGCTACACATTGGTTTTTGTTGGCTATGAGCAAGGCGGCACGACTATCGAGCTAACGTACAACTGGGATACGAATGAGTACGAGATGGGCAGCGCGTTTGGTCATCTGGCATTGGGTGTAGAAGATATTTACGCAGCATGTGACAAAATCAAATCGCTAGGTGGCAACGTCACTCGCGAAGCGGGTCCAGTGAAAGGCGGCTCAACTCATATCGCTTTTATTACTGACCCAGACGGCTACCAAATCGAACTGATTCAACTAGGTTAATCGAGGATATAACAATGACAAACGCACTATTTCAACCAATTCAACTTGGTAATATCGAGCTTAAAAACCGTATTGTTATGCCACCGATGACGCGTTCTCGCGCAACGCAACCTGGTAATTCAGCAAACGATATGATGGCGGCTTACTACGCTCAGCGTGCTTCTGCAGGTTTGATTATTGCTGAAGGCACACAAATTTCACCTATGGGTCAAGGCTATGCTTGGACTCCGGGTATCTATTCTGATGAGCAGATCGCTGGTTGGAAAAAAGTGACTGATGCCGTACATGAAAAAGAGGGCGTTATCTTCGCTCAACTTTGGCATGTAGGCCGTGTAACACACCCAGACAACATTGGTGGTGAACAGCCAATCTCGTCTTCTGCACTTAAAGCACAAAACGTAAAGGTATTCATCGATAACGGTACTGATGAACCGGGCTTTGTTGATGTGGTTGAACCTCGTGAAATGACGAAACAAGACATCAAAGAGGTGGTTGAACAGTATCGCCAAGCGGCTTTGAATGCGGTTGAAGCAGGCTTTGATGGTATCGAACTTCACGCAGCGAATGGTTACTTAATCAACCAATTCATCGATTCTGAAGCAAACAACCGCACTGACGAATACGGTGGTTCAATTGAAAACCGTTTACGTTTCCTAGGCGAAGTGGTTGAAGCTATGGTTGAAGCGATTGGTGCTGACCGTGTTGGTGTCCGCCTTGCTCCGTTCACATCGTTGAATGGTACGGTTGACGCTACACCAGTAGAGACTTACACAGCGGCGGCAGCACTACTTAACCTATACAAAATTGTTTACCTACACATTGCAGAAGTTGATTGGGACGATGCACCTGAAACGCCAAAAGCATTTAAAGCAGCAGTTCGTGAAGCCTACGAGGGTGTCCTTATTTATGCGGGTAAATACGATAGCGAGCGTGGCGAAAAAGCCGTTGCTGAAGGCGTAACTGACATGGTTGGTTTTGGTCGTCCATTCGTTGCGAACCCAGATTTACCAGCTCGTATTCAAAATGGTTACCCACTTGCAGCGCACGATCCAAACACATTGTTCGGTGGTGCTGAAAAAGGTTTAACGGATTACCCAGAATACGCAGGCTAAAAACAGCTGCCTGAAGCAGAGTATTGAGATAGTATCTCGATCCTGTTGAATGTTTATAAAAAGCAACCTTGCAGAGTCGGGTTGCTTTTTTTGTTATTGGACTAAGTAAAATGATGAACGTGAAAGCGATGCGCGGAGAGCTTTACCTTCTATTTGCCACCCTGCTAGCTGGGGTGGGATGGATTGCATCTAAGCTGGTGGTATTAGAAATGCCTGGGCCAGTGTTCATTGGTGTGCGATTCCTCGTCGCGAGTCTTATTCTTCTGCCATTTTGTATTCACCATATTCGTAAGCTTTCGTTTAAGCAGATTCTGTCTCTTTGCGGCGTGGGTTTGTTGTTGTCTGCCTCATTGCAGGTATGGGTGTTTGCAGTTTCGGTGACTGAAAGCTTGTCGGAAGGGGCATTCATCATGAGCTTAGCCATGATCATTGCACCGTTTGTGTCTTGGATTTTGTTTCGAGTTAAACCTAATCGTGCGTTTTGGATGTCTTTCCCTATCGCGATTATCGGCATGCTGTTGCTGACTTTGGGTAACGGCTGGCATGTTGAGCAGAGTCAGATTTATTTCTTACTAGCATCGATGTTGTTGTCTGTTCACTTTGTTATGAACAAGCGTGTGATTACCAATATCAAGCCTATCGCATCAATCTGTGTGCAACTGTTTGTGGTGGGTGTGAGTGGTTTAGCCTTTGCTTCTATGACAGCTCAGCCGGAGTTCGAAATCACCAAAACCTTAGTCTTCTGGTTTATTGTCTCTGCGGTGATCGCAACGTCTATTCGTTACTTGCTACAAACGGTCGGTCAGCACTCCGTGAACATGGAAGTGGCGGCATTGATCATGATTCTTGAGCCTGTGTGGACGCTGCTGTTAAGTGTGAGTGTGCTTGGCGAAAGTGTAGAGATGCAGAAGCTGCTCGGTGGGGCGGTGATCATTGCTTCACTATTTTGCTATATCAAATGGTCGAGACGAAAATAAAACACTCGGCGCAAGGCCGAGTGTGGGTTGTTCTTCAAGTGCTTTTCTGAGCCTTATCAGGCGAGTGTTGAACAAGACTTGTCGAGTGCAGAGCAAGGGTTAAATTCTGCGAATAAGACGTGCAAAGGGTGTCACCGTACTTATCGTTCTCGCTGGTAACTATTCTAACAACGAGCTTTGAATACAGGTGGTAAAGTCGAACCCTTACCACCATAGTCCTATCGCACAGCCTTCTTTTCTTTATGCCATCAATTCGAATGCACTAGGGGCGGGAAAGGACGTGAATGAATTAGTCTCGAATAGTGACTTTTGTAATCACAATATCTTCGCAAGGCACATCTTCGTGTCCCCAGCGAATGGTTGTTGGTGCTTTCGCAATTTTGTTTACCACATCCATACCTGCTGAAACCTTACCGAATACCGCGTAACCCCAGCCAGCATTGGTTGTTGAGGTGTGATCTAGGAAATCGTTGTCATCAAGGTTGATGAAGAACTGCGCCGTTGCAGAATGTGGTGCATCAGTCCGAGCCATTGCCACAGAACCAATCACATTCTTCAAACCACGGTTTGCTTCGTTGACGATTGGGGCGCGAGTTGGTTTTTCTGTCATGTCGATAGTGTGACCACCACCTTGAATCATGAAACCTTCAATAACACGGTGAAATGTCGTGCCTTCGTAGAAACCGTCTTGGCAGTATTTAAGGAAGTTTTTCGACGTTACTGGCGCTTTTTCAAGGTTCAGTTCAATCTCGATATCGCCAAAGTTGGTGGTGAAAGTAATCATAGGGCTACCTAAAGTTGAAGTTTTACTGAGTCGTAATGACGAAAGTGGGTTGCAGTATAGGGAAAATAACAGCGGATACCAGTGATGGTTTTATTGTGGTTGAATTCTCGTCAACCACCAAAATCACGCCTGATATTGTTTAAGGAACATCTCGACACTTGAAGTAATGAGCACTTGCTTGTGTGCAGCACCCGGTGACGGCACATGACCAATGATTTGCGGCCAAAACGCAAAAGACTTAAGCAGACCAATGAACTGCGTGGAGGCGAATTGTGGGTCTAGTTCTACTAAACGACCGTCTGCCAACGCGGCTTTAATCCAGGTTGTAAGTCCACTTTCTGCTTGGGAATATTTTTCCATCGCTTGATGCGCCAGTTCTGCGTTATGGAAATACTCTGAGAACAAAACGCGTGACAGGTCGATGAAGCCTTCAGACTCAAGTAACTCAAGCTCTTGATTGGCTATCGAGGAAAGCTGTTCTTCAAGTGGCAGTTCTGCTTGATATGGGAAATGCGTTGCGGCCAGAGTTTTGCTCCAAATGCTGTCTAGAATCTCATCTAAAAGCAGTTCTTTGCTGGCAAAGTGATTGTATACGGTGCGCTTTGATACTTCTGCGCGACTCGATATTTTATCCATGCTGGTGGCCTTGTAGCCATGCTTAGTAAACTCTGCGATAGCAGCGGCAACGATCGATTCACGTTTTCTTTGGCTTAGCGTTTTTTTTACAGTCATCGGGATACTACTCAATATGTCGCGGTTAGCATTACATACGCTAATTTTACACCAGTAAGTTTACTTTTAGAACACCAATCCGCGTATTGGTAATTCGGTCGAGAGCAACTGAATCGCTTTGCAATGCACGGTGGGTATCATAGAATCGAAAGTGTATTCGAATTTTATTGATATCAACGGAAGAGAATAAACAATCAATGAGTAGTATTTTAGAGTGTATTCGTACAGTTGGACGAGGAGAAAGAGGGCGTAAGCCTTTATCGTTCGAACAAGCCTACCGCATCATGGATGAGTATTTAAGCGGAGAAGTCGGTGACGACCAAATGGCTATGCTACTGATGTTGATTCGTGTGCAGAATGAAACCAATGAAGAGATCGCTGGCTTTGTAAAAGCGTTTCAATCTCGAGTGCCAGATTTAGGCGCTGATATTGATTGGCCGTGTTATGCAGGTAAGCGTAACGATAACGCCAGTGGCAAGCCTTGGAACTTGTTGGCGGCAAAAATCTTAGCTGACAATGGCTATAAAGTGTTAATGCATGGCTATATGGATAAGCCGAGCGGTAGGACGCACGTTGAAAGCCATTTGCAAGATGTCGGTGTGCAAAGTGCTGAGAGCCCTGAACATGCTAAGTCGATTCTTGAACAAGACGGCATTGCTTATTTACCGCTAGCTAACTTTGCGCCCGAAGCACAAACCATGATTGGTTGGAAACACCGCTACGGTTTGAGAACACCAATTAACACGGTAGTTCGAGCATTGAATCCTGGTGGTGGCCGTTTAGGTCTGCGTGGCAGTTTCCATCCTGGCTTTCCACAACTTCATGCGGAAGTTGAGCATGTTATCGGAAATAAATCCCACTCGGTGATTTCATTCAAAGGGATGAACGGTGAGTCGGAATATAATCCTAAAGTTAGCCAAACGGTATGGATGAGCTCTCCTGACAAAGTCGAATCGTTCTACTGGGAAGAGATGATGAACCTAGAGCTGCCACTTCCTAGTCAATGTGTACTTGGCACATCGGCTGAAGAGATGGCGCTAATGGCGAATACCGTTGTCGACAGCATGACAGCTATTCTCTTTGCAGAAACGCACGATAAAACTGAGGCATACCAGAAAGCGGTGCGCCTGTGGCATGAGTATTGTGCGCGTTAGATGGTGGTTTGTAATCAATGAGAGAAGGTCAGCGAGCGCTGGCCTTTTTTATGCTTAATTTCTAGTAATGGCTTTTCGTACGTGCCCAAACAATAGAGCTACTTCACTCGCATCAAGCGATGCATTTTGTCTTCGAACTGAATCTCAATCACCTGTGAGATTTTCATCTTATCAACACGATCAAGCATTCTCGCTTGGTAATCACGTTTTTTCATCCACTCTAGCGGTTCTTTAAAGCCATCTTCATTAATCACAAACGACTGATCGGTAATAGAGTCTTCAAAGATATGAACCACCCAAATGCGTGATTGGAAATCCAATAACTCACTAAAGTAGCTTTTTAACTTAGATAAGGAATTCGTTAGATACGTTTTAGGTGGGGTTTGGGAAGACATAGTAAACCGTATTTGGACAATGAAAATCGGCAAGGGCGCCGTCTGATCATTATAGCCTTTACCCGTTAGGCTTGTCAGGTCGAATTCGGCAGCCATTCACGGCTATTGCGCTTGCTAATGCTACTATGGCTGCCAGTTAGAGATTAACCAAATCAGTGTCGGATTCACTATTTAACGAATAAGCCGAAGTCGATCTCTTGTTCTCTTTGATATTTCACCAGCTTCACTTTTAGGTCGTGTTTTACTGCTAAATCAATGGCTAAGCATGACATGCGTTTTATCTCATCAACGCAGCTTGATATCAGCGGTTTTTCTTGATTATCGATAGTGGCGATGAGTGTGTTTTCTGTGCCGTCGTTACCTGCGTAAATATACGCGTACATGTTGTTGTCGTGTTGCATAAACTTCCTAAAACGGGATTTCTAATTATTAGTGAGGTGAAGATTACAGGGTTTATTTAAGCAGGCTAGCTCGGCTAAGTAAGGTTAAGCAAGGGAAAGTAAGGCTTTGTAAGGGCTCTTTTTTTTCTTTTTTCTGGCGTTCGAAAACGTGCTCAACCCTTTGTTTGTCTCACTTTTTTGTCTTGTTAGGTTTTGCCTATCAATAAAATTGTTGAAATCCATTTAGTAAAATCAAGATTTTAGACAACAATTAACTTAACAAGATAGAAAATATATGACGCAAAGTATTTAGGGAGAACGCAATGCATTCTATTAAAGTGAAAGATTACATGACGCAGCAGGTTGTGACATTTACTCCTGATATGCCGTTAAGTCTAGCGTTAGACAAAGTGATGCGTAGCCACCATATGGGTGGGCCCGTAATCGATGATAATGAACAAGTGATTGGCTTCCTTTCAGAGCAGGATTTACTCGAGAAACTTGTGAAGGTCAGTTACTTCTGCCAAGACACACACCTTGTGGGTGACTGTATGTACCAAGAAGTGCTGTCGGTGTCACCTGACTTATCCATTATTGAATTGGCGGACATGATGCAGGTTGGAAAACCTAAAGCATACCCTGTGATCGATAATCGAAAACTGGTGGGTATTATCACCAGAACTGATGTTTTGAGAGCAATTGGCAAGAACTTGGAAGAATGCTTCAAACATCAGGTATAGTAGCGTGTTAAGAACGATTATTTTTCTCAATACTCTCAATTGAAAAAAGGCGCACTAGCGCCTTTTTTCTGTATAGCGCTTTTCTTGGTCGATCCTCTCTTTGTGGATCCCGAGCCTGTTGAACAGTTGAACAGCTAATTGGGCTTTAGCTCTTGGGTATTCCAACTTTTGGAGGTTTCATGTCAAATCAAACGGCAAAGTTTGTTGAAGGTTCAACGATGCGCCACATATTGGTGATGTCGGGGGCTGGCTCTGTCGGTTTGATGGCGTTATTTGTGGTCGACTTACTCGACATGCTGTTTATCAGTATGCTCGGACAGGTCGAATTGGCTGCTGCGGTAGGCTTTGCAGGTACGCTGACTTTCTTTTCTACCTCCGTTTCTATCGGTACTTCCATTGCCATGGGCGCATTAGTGTCCAAAGCCATCGGCTCAAAGAATCAAGAGCACGCTCGAAACCTAAGCACCAGTATCATGCTGACTGCGTTTGTTATCAGTTCGACCATAACTGCAATCATGTTCGCTTATATTCCAGAGCTGCTAGCCGCGATAGGCGCCAAAGGGATTGCGGCCGAGCGTGCTCAAGCTTACCTACAGATTTTGCTACCAAGTGGTCCATTTTTGGCGTTAGCGATGGCGGCGGGTGCGGGCTTAAGAGCGGCAGGCGATGCCAAACGTTCGATGTGGGCGACTTTGTCGGGCGGCATTGTTAACGCGATTCTCGATCCTCTGTTTATTTTTGGTTTTGGTTGGAACATCGAAGGGGCGGCTATCGCTTCGGTTGTCGCTCGTTTCTCGGTGCTATTCTTTTCGCTTTATCCTCTTATTCGCAGCCATCAGCTGGTGGCTCCGCCTTCTTTGGTGCAATGGCGCCTTAATATTCGACCAATATTGGCGATTGCGCTGCCTGCGATTATCACCAATACCGCAACGCCTATCGGTAACGCGATTGTGACAACGGGTATCGCACAATATGGTGAGGACTTTGTCGCGGGCTTTGCGGTGATAGGTCGTCTGACGCCAGTTTGTTTTGCGGTTATCTTTGCCTTGTCAGGCGCTGTGGGGCCAATTATTGGTCAGAACTTTGGTGCAGAACGTATGGACAGAGTAAAAGAAACACTCAATAACTCACTGCTGGTTACTACGGCATACACCATCGCTGTTTGTATTCTGTTGTACTTCGTTCAAGGTTATGTCATTCAAGGCTTTAGCTTACAAGGTGATGCAGCAATCATTGTGGCGGCTTTCTGTACTTATGTGGCGTTAACCTTCACCTTTAACGGCGCGCTATTTGTTGCCAACACCTCTTTTAATAACCTAGGTAAACCGCTTTACTCGACAGCACTGAATTTGGGTAAAGCCACGTTAGGTACTCTGCCGTTCGTCTATCTAGGTTCGGAGTGGTATGGCGCTTTGGGTGTTCTCTATGGTCAAGCTTTGGGTAATGTTCTGTTCGGGATTTTAGGTATCTTGGTGCTTCGACATCATATCGCTGAGCTGATGCAAGGCTCTCAAGTCGACCCAGTGGAAGATGATGTGTCGATTGTCAGCTTGAACACACAGCCATTCTGTTCACACGATGCGGTGCTTATTGATGATGTATCGGCTAACCGTGAAGAGTGTGCGGAGCTTAAATCTCATTAAGGCATCGGCGCTGGCATAATATTTTTGTTTTCTTGAAAACTTCTTCTTGACCTTGGAGTAACCTCCAAGGTTTATACTTTTGATGAACTTAAGGTTCTGTTGCTCGTGAGTTAGCAACAACCTCAAGGCTTTTGAGTATTAAGGAGATACATTATGTGCGCAAAACATGCAGCGTGCCGCTCAGCAAAAGTGGACGTTCAACCTCAAGCGGCAGGAGCAAGTTGCTCTAGCCCTAAAATTTCAAGCATCACAGCAGCTAGCGTTTCGTCAGGATGTTGCAGCTCTTCTGTAGCGGCGTCATCGTCTGGAGATGATTGTTGTAGTTCGTCGGATAGTGGAGAAGAAGACAGTCAGCCCTCAACTTTATCTCTCGATGCCCAATTTTCCAAAAGTTGGTTGGTTGCCGGAATGGACTGCCCAGCTTGTGCAAGAAAAATAGAAAACGCGATCAGTAACATTGACGGTGTGATTCAAGCGAAGGTTCTCTTTGCTACCGAAAAACTGGTTGTGAAATTCGATAATGAAAGTCTTGCTAACACCATTGAACAAGTCTCTATCAAAACCGGCTTTCCATTAACGGAAGTGGGTTCTAAGAAAGAAAAACAACAACCAGAGACCTTTTGGCAAGCTCATATTCAACCCAATTTACAGATCATAGCGATTGCAGCCGCAATGCTGTTCGCTGCGCTTCTGAAAAGTACTTCTCCTCAATTAAGTGAAGGCTTATTCACTGTCACCTGTTTACTCGGTTTATACCCGGTAGCTAAGAAAGCCGTGCAATTGGCTCGCTCGGGTACGCCTTTTGCCATCGAAACCTTAATGAGTGTTGCCGCGCTGGGTGCTTTGTACCTTGGCGAAACTGCGGAAGCAGCGATGGTTCTATTGTTGTTCTTGATTGGTGAGCGCTTAGAAGCGTTTGCTTCATCAAGAGCAAGAAGTGGCGTTCAAGCGCTAATGGCATTGGTACCAGAAAACTCGACTAAGATCATCAACGGCGAGCGTGTAGAAGTAGCAGTCAGTGAACTGGTTCCAGGTGATGTGATTGAAGTGGCCGCGGGCTCTCGTTTACCTGCTGACGGCCAATTGATTACAGACGCGGCAAGCTTTGATGAAAGTGCGTTAACCGGTGAATCTGTTCCTGTTGAACACATCGAAGGCAATAGCATCATGGCTGGCGCTGTGGTGGTCGATAAAGTGGTTCGTATCACCATCACTTCAAAACAGGGTGAGAACGCGATCGATCGCATTCTTCATCTGATTGAAGAAGCAGAGTCTCGTAAAGCACCACTAGAGCGATTCCTCGATAAGTTCAGCCGTTGGTACACACCGTTAATGATGGTAGTGGCTCTGTTGGTCATCATCACACCACCATTGTTGTTTGCGCAGCCATGGGAAACATGGGTTTACCGTGGCCTAGCGCTATTGTTGATTGCTTGTCCGTGTGCCTTGGTTATCTCGACTCCTGCAGCGATTACCTCTGGCTTAGCAGCAGCAGCGAAACGTGGCGCGCTCATTAAAGGCGGCGCAGCGCTAGAGCAGCTTGGTAAAATCCAAACCATCGCCTTCGATAAGACAGGCACACTGACCGAAGGTAAGCCTCAGGTTACGGATATTCAACCTCTATCGGGGTGGCAACAAGACGCGATGCTGCGTGTGGTTGGGGCGATTGAAGTTGGCTCTACTCACCCGTTGGCGCAGTCACTTGTCGCTAGAGTAAAAGACCTGAATATTGAGATTCCTGAATCACACAACAAGAAAGCGTTGATTGGTAGTGGTGTTGAAGGGGATGTTGATGGTGTTAAGTATCAGGTTCTGTCACCGTCTAAAGTCACGTTCGAACTTGGTGCCGATGTGGTTTCTCAGGTAGAAGCATTAGAAGGTGAGGGCAAGACGGTTGTGGTTGCTCTTGAGGTTAAAGATCAAGAAGAATCAACAGAGCAAGCTACGACGGTGATTGGTCTGATTGCTTGGCAAGATACGTTACGCAGTGACGCTAAGCTTGCGATTGAACGACTTAATGAATTAGGTATTCAATCTATCATGTTGACCGGCGATAATCCGCGCAGTGCAGCAGCGATCAGTAGCAAGATTGGTATGCAGTACAAGGCAAGCCTATTGCCAAGCGACAAGGTATCTTACGTTGAGGAGTTATCTCAACAGTCGCACGTGGCGATGGTCGGTGATGGCATTAATGATGCACCAGCAATGAAAACGGCGAATGTCGGCATCGCAATGGGTGGTGGTACGGATGTCGCTTTGGAAACGGCGGATTCAGCACTGACTCATAACCGTTTAACTGAGCTGCCAGCGATGATTGAACTGTCGCAAGCGACCATGAACAACATCCGTCAAAACGTAGCCCTTGCGCTTGGTTTGAAGGTCGTATTCTTGGTGACAAGCTTGTTAGGTATTACCGGTTTGTGGGTGGCAGTTTTAGCGGATAGTGGTGCAACTGCATTGGTGACATTGAACGCATTGCGTCTGCTTCGATTTAAATCTAAAGCGGACTAAATCGAGCTCACCGACATAGAGCATTCTTAATATAAAAGCGCCTTTAGCGGTAATACGTTAAAGGCGCTTTTTGTCTCATTAGTATGCAACATAGGCGTGCGGATTGCTTATTTTTGTGATGCCAATCGGTTTTTTGTGAAACTTGAATTATTGTTGCGATCATTCATGTGACATGTGTCACTTCATTTTGTAATGAGCTTGGTTAGAGTGTGTTCGTACCCCACGAATTTACTATGAGCTTAAATAAGGGTAAAAAGCCCAATAAGCCAAAAGGAGCGAACTATGTCTCAAGCTGTTTTCCACTTAGGTGTTACTGAAGCAGATCTTAACGGTGCTACTCTTGCGATCATCCCTGGTGATCCTGCTCGTGTGCAAAAAATTGCAGAAGAGATGGAGAACCCAGTATTCCTTGCTAGTCACCGTGAATACACGCTTTACCGCGCAGAGCTAGACGGCAAACCAGTTGTTGTATGTTCAACAGGTATTGGTGGTCCATCGACTTCTATCGCAGTTGAAGAGCTTGCTCAACTTGGTGTTCGCACTTTCCTACGTGTTGGTACGACTGGTGCTATCCAACCTCACGTAAACGTGGGTGACATGATTGTTTCTACAGGTTCTGTTCGTCTAGACGGCGCTAGCCTACACTTTGCTCCTATGGAGTTCCCAGCAGTGGCTGACTTTGAAGTTGCAACAGCAATGAAAGCGGCAGTTGATGAATCAGGTGCAACAGTTCACATGGGCGTAACGGCATCAAGCGATACGTTCTACCCAGGTCAAGAGCGTTACGACACGTTCTCTGGTCGCGTTGTTAAGCGCTTCCAAGGCTCTATGCAAGAATGGCAAGACATGGGCGTTCTAAACTTCGAGATGGAATCTGCAACACTGCTAACTATGTGTGCAAGTTCTGGTCTGAAAGCAGGTTGTGTTGCTGGTGTAATCATCAACCGTACTCAAAAAGAGACGCCTGATCACGACACTCTAAAAGTAACAGAAGCACGTTCAATCAAAGTGGTTGTAGAAGCCGCTCGTAAAATGCTTTAAGTCTTAAAGTGCTCTGAGTTTTAGAGAGCATTAAGTCTTCAAGTGACATTAAATTTTGAAAATGGCCGCATCGTATGATGCGGCCATTTTTTTGTGCCGTCTGAAAGTAATCAATAGAGAAAACAGACAACAAAAAAGGCGAGTGATTTAATCGTCATTCGCCTTTTTAACAATCTGCTTAAGAGCATTGAGCTCTCATGAGCTTATTGGTTTTTAGCACTCTAGATCTTCACTGCCACCCGCAGCTGTAAACCATGCCGTTAGGTGTGTTTTAAGATCTTTCAATTCGTCAGGGCCAATCAATGCAAGGCCAAGATCTTCAGCTCGTGTGATGTCGTTATGGCGAAGAGGGCGGAAGCTCACTAACATTGCACGTGCTTGTAGGCCACCTAGCAGGTCTCTAAGCGATTCCAGTTTGTACAAGGTGTCATCACCATCATCACGCATGCCTTTGGTCTTACATTCGATGATGTGCAGCTTATTGTTCACCACAGAGGCAACATCAAGCTCGTTACGAACCTCACGTTCACCCAGTTGACGGTATACCTGAACATTCAAAGAACGGTCTTGAATGGTCGGCATGTCATCTTGGATCTGCTTAACTGTGCTGTGAACCAATGTTTCAAGCCATTCACCGTTTGAGAAGCGGCGCGCGTCTTCGTTGGCAAAGGTCAAAATACCATTGTCGTAAGTCGCAATTTTAGCTTCAACCAAATCGCTCAACAGCATGTTGAGCTCGCGATAGCCTTGTTGCTTCTCAGATAGGCCTACATCAAGTTTTTGTTCTTTACGGCAGGTCGTTGCTAGGTAGTTCAATGTCGCAAGGCCAGGGCCTAGTTCGAGTGCGTTACTTGCCCAACGTTCACCCAGTTCATAAAGTTTCTGATCCAGTTGCGGAGACAGCTGAACATCGCTGAATTCACCGCGAGCACCGAACACAGTTAGGTAGTCGTCGATAGTGATGCGGTCTTGAACTTGTGCGTCTTCTTTACCATTAGGGTACAACCAGCAAAGCTTGTCGCTATTTGGTTCAACCACGAAGATTGGCCAGTGGTAAGTACGGAATACTTCGTACACAGAAAGTAGGCGGTGACGGAGGCCACAACTTGCGTTGAGCTTCACTTCTTGACCGCGTGCTTTGAGGTCTTCGGCAAGGGTTTGGATAGATTCTTTAATGACAGATGTATTTACGATGGTCGGAATTTCGAAAAACTCACTCGTAATGTCGCGCTTGTGCAAAACGCTGTCTAAACGTTTGTACATACTGACTTGATTTTTGTCACCGATAAACACGATGTGAGTGCTGACCGTTCGGTTATCAAGTAATGGGGTGAGCAAGCGAATGGGGTCTTGATCGATAATGCCAACATGAACAGCCATATAAATTCCTTAATAGCGGCTCGCTCATAAAGGTGAAAGAAAAAACGGGAAGCAGCAAGCCTTAATAATCATATAATGACAAAGCTCATAAAAAACAAGGGCAACCCTTGATAAAAGTTGCCCTAGCTCAATTAGTCACCACTATTGGGTAAGAAGTCTCAACAATCTCACTAAATATCTATCGATTCTTCATTTATCTATAGTTTGAATTGATGTACTAAATCACCTTGCTGATTCGCCAAAATTGTTAGGTTTTGGCTTGCCTCCGCAATTGAAGACATCGCTTGGTAACTCTTATCTGCGATGTGGTTGATGTCTTCGATGTTGCGTGCAATATCACCAGACGTTTCACTCTGCTCAGCGGCTGCTTGAGAGATGTGTGTACTCATGTGGCTGATCTCTAGAATCAAGGCTTGGATCTCTTCCATCGCACTGTTTGCACTTGAAGCTTGTTGAACCGACATGTCCATATCGCTCATACAGCTTTCAATTACGTTACTTGCAGTTTTCGAGCTTGATTGCAGATTGCTGATCATAGTCTCGATTTCAGAGGTTGATTGAGTGGTCTTCTGTGCTAGCACTCGTACTTCATCGGCAACGACTGCAAAACCACGACCTTGTTCACCTGCACGCGCTGCTTCGATTGCCGCATTAAGTGCAAGTAGGTTGGTCTGTTCAGCAATACCACGAATAACGTCAAGGATTGAACCAATCTGGCTACTCATCTGTTGTAGCTCGCCTACAGCGCCCACTGATTCAGTAAGGCGAACTTCAAGCTGATTAATGGTGCTGATGTTGGTGTTCATGATCTGACGACCAGACTCAGAAGCCGATTCTACTTGTTGAACCATGGTGAGTGAGCTTTGCGCGCTGTTCGCCACTTCTTGTACAGAATGAGACATCTCTGTCATTGCGGTCGCAACAGTCGCGGTTTGCTCACGTTGGCTGTTCAATTGAGCCTGCGTTTCAGATGACGTCTTCTGGTTGACGCTTGCAGTCTTAGTTAAGTCATCTGAAGCATCATTCAACTTCACAAGGATATTGTGCAGGTTGTCAGCCAAGGTGTTGATGTGACGGCTCACGCGGCTGAATTCGTTGTCGTAGCGAATATCGATACGCTGAGTCATATCACCTTCAGTTAGACCTTCTAATGTACCGAGGATGCGAGTTAATGGCTCTCGTACGCTGTGTGCAATGTGGTAACCAATCGCAGCAGCGAACACAGTCACAACAATGCCAATGGCAATCGCGTTGAATAGGCCTTTGTCGTAGATGCTGCTTGCGTCAGCGAGTGATGAGTTAAGTTGCTCTTCAGCGGTCACGTTGAATGAGTCCAAAACAGCCATCGCTTGGTCAACTTCTAGAGCTAGGTTAGCGATGTTCACGTACAACGCTTGTTTGGCTTGTAGGTAGTTGTTGTGTTTGTCTAGTACGCCACCTTTCTGACCAACGTCTTTGGTGAACTTCTGAACCGACTCATCGAAGACATTTTTAAGTGCTGGTAGTTGTGTTGATAGACTTCGATAAGCGTAGTTAAGATGAGTAACGGCCTTTTTGTTTTGGTTAACGGCTTTTTGAACGAAGGCAACATCAGAGCTAGCAAGTGCATCAGAGGTAATAACTTCTGCGTCTTGCAGTTTGATGAAGTAGCTCTTTGCCATCACTTTTACAGAGATGCTTTTTTGGTCGGCAACGTACTCTTTCATACCAACGGTTAATTCTGAATGTAAGCGTTGGAAGTCACGAGACGCTTTTTGTACTTGTTCTTGTGCTTCGAACATCGCGACGTAGTTGTTCATCGCTTCGTCAGCTTCGGCGAAGTAGCGTTCTTCCATTGCTCTTAATTGCGCGATACGTTCAACAAGTGAAGCATTGTTTTGGCTTGCCGCTTCTAAACTACCGAGAACTTCTGAAAACGAGTTTTGTGATGCAGCAAATTCTGTACGCATTGCAGACATGCGTTCAGCGTTTTGTGTGGTTAAGAAATCTTTGAATGACTTATCAGCAGAAAGCAATTGAACACTCGTTTGATTTGAAAGCGCGACAAGTGGTAATGAGGTTTCTGAGACACTCTCAAAATTGCTGTGTATCTGATTCATGCTGTTCATCATGATGGTTATCGTGACTGCGAACATGATGATGATCAGTGCGAAACCAGCGTACATACGCTTGATCACAGATCCCTTCATGGCTTTCTCCCTAAATAAAAATGCAGACCTAATGTCAGGTCAAAGTAAAACTAACAAAATTATCAGCATTCTATTGAGCTCGGCTTACGCATTTTATGACGCACACGTCAAAAATAGCACTCAGTTATAACCAACATGCCATTCTTGAGAGCTAAGGCTCGTTTTCTTTGATTTGAACGGTGTTTTTTATTATGCTTTAAAGCAGATTTATTGTGGTTTGATGCGGCATAGCGCATACTCAAAGCATTAAAAAATAAATGTTTTATCGGAGAGAAACATGGCTGAAGAAACCATTTTTACTAAGATCATCAACAAAGAAATCCCAGCAGATCTACTATACCAAGACGATTTAGTAACCGCATTTCGCGATATTAACCCTCGCGCGCCAAGCCATATCCTAATCATCCCAAACAAGCTGATTCCGACAACTAACGATGTTGAAGTCCAAGATGAAGCGATGATGGGGCGCATGTTTACTGTTGCTCGCAAGTTAGCAAAAGAAGAGGGCATTGCAGAAGATGGCTATCGTCTTATCGTGAACTGTAACTCTCACGGTGGCCAAGAGGTTTATCATATTCACATGCACTTGGTTGGCGGCCGTCCACTTGGCCCCCTATTAATGAGCTAATAAAAAGTTAATGAGCTAATGAAAAGCTAACGAGTTAATGAAAGCTAATGAGCTAGTTTAAACGCGCTCATTAGTGGGTTAACACAAGTAGTTAGTTGGAAAATTTGTAGTTTGTATGCCAACTTTAAGTTCTATCTGTTGTCTGAATATCGGCATCGCCTAGGCAGAGGCTAAATCAGTAGGGTTTCAACTGGCTTGAGATCCTTTTTACAACGCGTTTCGTTTTGATAATGAGACCATTAAAGGTCAGCAGACCCTAATAAAGTAGGCATTTTAAACATGCACGGAGACGATAAGTGAAGCAACAGTTTAGATTCGCTTCCATTGCCCTGTTATCGGCGTTGACCGTAGGTTGTGCGAGTATGTCTGCAGGAAGCCTGTTCAGTCATTACAGCGCACAAAACAAAGCGATCTACCAAGCCGTTAAATCTGGAGATTATTCAGAGGCTCAGCAAGAGCTACCAGATTACGCGGCAGGCGACATCCTTGATAACTTTGAAAGAGGCAGAATTAATCTGCTGGATCAAAAATACCCTGAGAGTAAGGCTTCGTTTGAAGTGGCTGATCAGGCGGTTACTGAGCAGCAACGCAAAGCCGTGATCTCAATCTCAGACAGTGCAACCAGTGTGGGTGCGTTGGCTGTGAATGACAATATTACCGAGTATGTGCCAGCCGATTACGAGTTGGGCTTTCTTCATCTGTATCTCGGTTTAAATTACCTCAAGAAAAACGATTTAGAAGGTGCGGTGATCGAAATGCGTCGCGCCAACCAAGTTCAAGAACAAGCGAAGAAGCAACGCGAGGCTGAGTTAGACAAAGCAGCCAGCGATGCGAAGAAGCAAGGCTTGTCTGCCAATGTGGGTAGCATCCTTGCCAATTACCCTGATGCGGGTAAGAAACTGCAGTCAGTACAGAATGCGTATCTGATGTTCTTGTCTGGTCTGCTTTATGAAGCGTCAAATGATTTAAACAGCGCCTACGTTGACTATCGTCGTGCTTTGGCTGTGATGCCAGATAACCAAGAAATCATCGATAGAACCATGGCAACAGCCGCTCGTTTAGGGATGCGACAAGATTTAGCAACATTAGAAAAACGCTATAAGCAATCTTCTAAACTTAGTGCAGGTGAAGGGCGAGTGATTGTTCTTCAAGAGCAGAGCGCTGTGCAAGCTATGGACAGTTGGCGACTGGATTTGCCTGTTTATGACAGTCGCGATCAGGGGGCAATATACTCTCTTGCGCTGCCATATTACCCAAGTCAAAACGTAGAGCGTTTTTCTGCCTTGCGAATCAGCGGACAGCCGCTACAAGAACATTTGATCACTGATGTAAACGCGATGGCGCAGAACGATCTATCGGAACGTATGACAAGCATTGTTATTCGCCAAGCGCTACGTGTAGTCGCGAAAGATCGCATTCGAAAAGAAGCAACCAAAGGCGATGATGTCGGTAATATTCTGTTCAACGTGTGGAACACACTGACAGAGCAACCAGACACTCGCAGTTGGCAATCATTACCTGCAGAGATTAAGAGCAGTACGTTTGTAGCAAATAGCGGTCAATATACGTTGGAAGCGGGCGCTAAAACGTACGACTTTGATATTCGAGAAGGGCAGACCACCTTGGTGTGGATTTCTCGACAAGGAAACAATGCAACAATGTGGCATAAACAGCTAGGGAGGCTGTAATGAAAAAGTGGTTAGTGAGCTTAGCAGCGGTTATGGCTCTGGCTGGTTGTGCTGATAATACAGCTGGCGTAAGGGTCGATAGTCTGACTCAGAACGTTTTCTTTGGTGACAAGGTATTGGGCAGCCGTTTACAGGTTGAAGATATTCGCACCGATCTGGTCGACGGTCATACGCGAGGAATCGTTCGTTTAAACAGTAACTATAAAGGCGATCAACATATTCTTTATCGTTTTTACTGGTACGACGATGCCGGGCTTGAGGTCAACCTTAAACAAGGTCCTTGGAAGCAAGCGATTGTTCGTGGTTTTGAAAGTATTTCGTTGTCGGAAGTGTCGGTAAACCCGAAAGCGACTCAGTTCAGAGTCCAGTTCCGAGAGCAGTAAGTTAGATTAAACGGGTCTCATGATTCGTAAATACAAGAATTTGAGAGTGTGGGTAACCCCGCTCAGTGATAAGTTGAGGAAACAAAATGAAAAAGAGTGTCATTGCGCTACTAGGTTTAGCGGTTATTTTAGGCGGTTGTTCAAACAAGGTAAGCTACGGTGATGCACAAGCAGTAGAAACCACGACAATCGATTTCGGTTCAACTGACCTTCAAACGATTGCGGGTGAAATGGTCGATAGCATGATGGCGTCTGGTTCTGTGTCTTACATTACTCGTGAACAGCGTCCAATCGTGTTTGTAGAGCGAATCAAGAACAAAACAAGTGAGCACATCGATACTGAGTCAATCACTGACACTATCAGTACTAAGATGCTGAACTCTGGTAAGTTCCGTTTCGTTGATATGGACCGTGTAGAGTCTGTTCGTGACCAATTGAACTTCCAAAACAACGATGAGCTTGTAAACCAAAGTTCAGCGATTCAATTCGGTAAAATGGTTGGTGCTCAGTACATGCTGTACGGCAACCTATCAAGCATCGTTAAGAAAGACGGTAGCGACGAAGACGTTTACTACAAAATGACGATGCGTCTAATGGATCTTGAGTCTGGCTTGATTGAATGGGCTGACGAGACTGAAATCCGTAAGCAACAATCTAAGAGCCTACTAGGCCTTTAATTTCGCTTACTTGCCAACTAAACGCAGCCAGTTTTGACAGCGTCTAGTCTTGGCAGCGCATAGCTTGGCCACACAGAGCTTGGTCACACGCCAATGCAGTGCATGATGTGCTGTTTATGAAGAGACACTGGCTTTTGGTCAGTGTCTTTTTTGTGGGGAAATGAAGACGTTTATAGGGCAGTTAAGACGTTTATAGGGAGTAAATATGGCAATTTTTTCTTGGTCTGAGGCTAAGCTTCTTGATACCAGTTTGAGTTCGCTTGATGGTTACTTTTCTGAGCCACCTGTTAGAGCTCAAACGCTGACCGGCGGGTTGACTAATCGATGTTGGAAGTTGGTGTTAGCCGATGGCACTGCGTATGTTTGGCGTCCAATCACTCCCATCACCAAAGCCTTCTTTATCTCTCGTCATGAAGAGTATCAAGTGCTTTCCGCAATTGAGCGTCTAGGTATTGGACCAAGTCCAATAGTGGTCAATGAGCAAGGCTTATTGGTTGAATGGATTGCGGGTGAGACGCTTTACGAAGGCTTAGAGCTTGATGATTTGTTGAAGACTCTGATCTCGGTGCATTTGGTTAATACCGCGCGATTACCACTCCAACCGTTCAGTTTCACAGCGCGAGTCGATCATTACTGGCTCCAACTTGATGCGATTCATAAGACTGAAACCTGCACCAAGATTTATCAAGAGTGGCGCGTGGCTCCAAGTATCCCAAATGTTGACCTGTCTTTGTGCCATTTTGATTTAGGTGGTTATAACCTAGTGAGAAATAGCGATGGGATTAAGATTATTGATTGGGAATATGCAGCATTAGCAGACCCTAGACTTGATCTTACGCTGACCATTGCTGTTGCAGGGTTACCGGTTGCTGAAGCCGTTAACAAGTACTGTCAGCTGCGAGGCATCCATGATGTTCAGCCTTGGCTCGATGGGGTAGAAGCATGGTTACCAAGAAGCCAGATGATGGCGATGCTATGGTATTTACTTGCTCATCAGCTCTGGGGCGATGAAAGTTATCTGCGTGAAGCAGAGGCGCTGAGTAACACTTTATGTAGCTAGGATCACGTTTAGGAAGTGAAAAATATAATTTCGTTCGTGTTCCCTTTAAAACCTTATTTTTCATGTTAGATTAATTAAAACGTACCAATATTCAACAAGGAGGTACTAATGATTATTTATCTACATGGCTTCGACTCAACTAGCCCGGGCAATCACGAAAAAATACTGCAGTTGCAATTCATTGATGATGACGTTCGTTTCATCAACTACAGTACTTTGCATCCAAAACACGATATGCAGCATCTGCTAAAAGAAGTGCATAAGGTGATAGAGCAATCCGATGATCCGCATCCCATTATTTGTGGTGTAGGTTTAGGTGGTTTTTGGTCTGAGCGTATTGGTTTCTTATGTGGGATTAAGCAGGTGGTGTTCAACCCTAATCTGCACCCTGAGAACAACATGGTAGGTCGAATTGACCGTCCAGAAGAGTACGAAGACATCGCAACTAAATGTGTTGCTCAGTACCGTATGAAAAACAAAGGACGCTGTTTAGTGGTGCTTTCTCGTGAAGATGAAATTCACGACAATACCAAAACAGCTGCCGCGCTAGAAGATTACTATGATGTAATCTGGGATGAGAAAGAGAGTCATAAATTCAAAAAGATCTCTCAACATCTTCAAGCAATGAAAGCGTTCAAAAACGCTTAATCAATCCAGATGTTTTATAAAAGCAGTGCTCAATGAGTGCTGCTTTTTCACATCTGAATCTTAGAGACTGGTATTGATAAAGTAGTTGTATATGTTTTATCGGTCGGTTTGTGCATTTATAGATCAGTTTGCGCAAACGTTAACTAATTAGTCGCGAATCCTCATTGAGGGTAAGGATTTTTTTGTTGCGGTCATCTTTTTGCTATATATAATGTTCCCAAGCAAAATATTTTGACAAATATCAAAAAAAATTGAGAGCGAGTGAAAAAACTTGCCCATAATTTGTGTTCTGCCTCTCAGGTAGTCACCTTTTATATCCACGTGAGCAAAGCAACAAACCATTATTTGTTGTTTGTAACCCCTCTAACTACTCGGTGAGCTGTCGTTATTCTTTTTCGCGGTAACCCAATTTGTAACAGCCTTCGCATTCAAGGCCGAGTAGATACATAGAATTTATCGGTTGGAGTAATCGAGCCGAACCCCATTTATTCATTTTGTAGAGGATTGTCATTGTGACAAAAATTATCGTAGTAGGCGGCGGTGCTGGTGGTTTAGAACTAGCAACTAAGCTAGGCCGCACTTTAGGTCGTAAGAAACGTGCCCAGATTACTCTGGTAGACCGTAAAGCAAGCCACCTATGGAAACCATTACTTCATGAAGTAGCAACGGGCTCACTGGATGAAGGTGTTGATGCATTAAGCTACCGTGCGCACGCAAAAAACCATTACTTCGATTTCCAAATGGGCAGCCTGAACGACATCGATCGTGAGCGTAAAGTGATTGCACTAAGCGAGCTTACAGACGAGCACGGTGAACTGCTGATGCCAAGCCGTGAACTTGAATACGATATTCTAGTGATGGCGCTAGGCTCAACGTCAAACGACTTCAACACTCCAGGCGTTCGTGACAACTGTATTTTCCTTGATAGCCCAGAGCAAGCACACCGTTTCCGTACAGAAATGAACAATCAGTTCTTAAAGCTTCACGCTAAGAACGGTCAAGGCACGGTAGACATCGCGATTGTTGGTGCTGGTGCAACTGGTGTAGAGCTTTCTGCAGAGCTACACAACGCCGTTAAAGAACTTCGTACTTACGGCTTCGGCGACCTAGATTCAAGCAAGCTGAACGTAAACCTAGTTGAAGCGGGTGAGCGTATTCTTCCAGCTCTACCTCCTCGTATTTCAAGTGCAGCACACTCTGAGCTAACCAAGCTTGGTGTGAACGTTCGTACGAATACGATGGTGACTCAGGCGGATTCTGACGGCCTAACAACCAAAGATGGTGACAAGATCCCAGCTCAAATCATGGTATGGGCAGCAGGTATCAAAGCACCAGATTTCATGAAAGATATCGGTGGTCTTGAAACCAACCGTATCAACCAGTTGGTTGTGAAGAACACGCTGCAAACAACACTGGATGACAACATCTTTGCAATCGGTGACTTGGCGCAATGTACACAAGCAGACGGTTCATTCGTTCCGCCACGTGCACAAGCGGCTCACCAAATGGCAAGCTGTGCATTCAGCAACATCATTGCTAAGTTGAACGGTCGTGACCTGAAAGACTACATCTACAAAGACAAAGGCTCGCTAGTTTCACTTAGCCGTTTCTCTACGGTAGGTAGTTTGATGGGTAACCTGACGAAAGGCTCGATGATGGTCGAAGGTCGTATTGCTCGTGTGGTTTACATCTCTTTGTACCGCATGCACCAGATGGCGCTTCACGGCTTAATCAAAACATCACTGATGATGCTGGTTGGTCGTATTAACCGTGTACTTCGTCCAAACCTAAAGCTTCACTAATCAGGTAAGCTTTCTCAGAGCATTACGCTGATAATAAAAAAGAGCTCTTCGGAGCTCTTTTTTGATCGTGTCGATTATGGATTATCGCAGGTGTTGAACTCATTTCTGCTGTTAAGACGTTGGAGGTAGCACAGAATAAACCACGCCATCTTTCGGCTTACCGTTAAACAGAAATCGATTCTGGGCAATGGTTTCTCGCTCAGCGCCACACTTCTCGATCAACTTTTGGCTGGGTAGGTTCTCGGTATCGCAGACAATCTCCAAACGCGTTAACTTGAGTTGCGCGAAACAAAATTCAAATAGGGCGAACATCGCTTCTTTGGCGATCCCTCTCCTTTGAAAGTCATCACCGACCCAATAACCTAAACTCGCCATATTAAAGGTGTGGTAAAGCTCATTAATGGCAACCATACCGACTAACTTATCGCTTTTTCGTTCAAAGATGCCAAAGCCAAACGCATCGGCTTTCACCCAGTTCAGGCGAGTTGCCAGAATAAATTTCTCGGCCTCGACGATAGAAAACTCTTTATGACGCCAGTCGACCCATGGCAGCAAGCTAGGGGAGGACTTAACCAGCTGAGAAAATTCTTGAGCATCTGAGGCCTCAATGATTTTAAGGCTAAGATTTTGTGTGTTGATCTGAAATTCAGGGCTCATAGAGCGTACCAAGTAACGTGTAAGTACTGAGCAAAGAGAGTCAGTACAGAATAAAGATAGATAGCACTTAATAAAACGCCCTCACTAGGAGGGCGGATTGAATTATTTATATAATTATAGCCGAATCGGCAAGTAATTTACTGCGCTACACGTCTAACTTGAATCACCATTCCAAGAAGTGGGTGGTCAAGGTAATGAGTTTCTGTACTGCGCATACGACGTTTTTGGTCCATGCGGTAGCTCTTAAGGAACTCTTGGACTTCAACCGTCGGAGAAATTTCAGTTAGATTGCCCACCTGGACGTTGCTTTCTGCGCCACTTACTGGTGAATCTAGCTCAATTTGTTGCTCTTGTAGAGTCACTTCACGAACGCTTGGCGCTTTTAAATCTAATGTCGTTTCAGCGTATAGGTAGTGCTGAACGTAGATTTGCAGCTTGCCGTCTAATTCGTAGAGTGGCTTATCAATGGTCTCTTCTTGGAACCCATCAGCGCTACCTGCAGTGATTGCGCCTTTTTCAGAGCCATCAGCATTAAACTGTTTAGAGAAATCTTTACCTGCTTGAATATGGAAAACAGGTGCCGAGCTCTTACCTTGGTCGCCTTGACGCCAAGCGGTATGCATCAGAACTTCAAAGCCAGCGTGTTTACGTAGCTTGTCTTTCTGAGGCGTTAACTTGTATTCCGAGTAAGGTAGCATTTGAACGCCTTTCTTTGCTCGGTATTGGGTATCTTGAAATGAACCAACGCGTTCAAGTGAAATCTTAGGCTGTGTATTTGGCCAAGATTCGTTCACCTTCTCTGCATCAACAGCGCGCTTAAAAATGATCACTTCTATATCAAATTGTCTCTGCGCCAAACTTGGCAGTGAGACGAACAATAGTAGCAGTGGGATCAGTCTTTTCATTTTTACTCCGTCTTCCAGCCGAACTACCGGCTGGATAATTTATATGTGCAAGTGGATTGGGTCTTATGCTGAAGGCAGCAAGTTTTGTCTGAATTCGCCCAATAAATCACTAACAAATTGAATTCGCTTCCGTCTGTCGACCAATGGTATCGTAAACTTGAACTTTGTTGGTCCTTCCATTGAAAACTTTTGCGGTTGAGATTGCAACAGTTTAACAAGGTAGGTCGGGTTTATGTCAGCATCCGGGTAGAATTCTAAGAATCCACCCTTATCGTGGGCTTCAATTTTCTTCGCTTTGATAGACGCTGCGGCTAATTTTAGCTCAGAAACTGATAACAAGTTCTTGGTTGCATCAGGCAGAAGGCCGAAGCGATCAATCAGCTCGACTTTCAACTCTGCCAATTCGTCGGTGTCACTCACACTCGCAATACGTTTGTATGTTGATAAACGCGTGTTGATGTCTGGAATATAGTCGTCTGGCAATAGTGCAGGCAGACGCATCTCAATTTCAGTTTGTTCACGCAATAGATCATCAAGCGAAGGCTCTCGACCTTCTTTCAACGCTTCAACCGCTTGTTCAAGCATCTCCATGTACAAGGTGAAACCAACCGACTGGATTTGACCACTCTGTTCATCACCCAACAGCTCACCCGCACCACGAATCTCTAAATCGTGAGTTGCTAGGGTAAAGCCTGCGCCCAAGTCTTCGAGCGAAGCTATCGCATCCAATCGCTTGATCGCATCTTTGGTCATTGCTTTAGGGTGTGGCGTTAACAAGTAAGCATAAGCTTGGTGGTGCGAACGACCTACACGACCACGTAATTGGTGCAGCTGTGCTAAACCAAGGTTATCGGCTCTGTCCATCAAGATGGTATTTGCCGTTGGTACGTCGATACCGGTTTCAATGATGGTTGTACACACCAGTAAGTTGAAGCGCTGGTGGTAGAAGTCATTCATGATGCGTTCCAGTTCGCGCTCTCGCATCTGGCCATGAGCTACAGTCACGCGCGCCTCTGGAATCAGCTTTTGCAATGACTCTGCTGTTTTCTCAATCGTGTCGACTTGGTTGTGTAGGAAGTAAACCTGGCCACCACGCATGATTTCACGCAGCACCGCTTCTCTGACGATGGCATCATCACTCTCGCGAACGAAGGTTTTAATTGCCAAGCGTCGTGCGGGTGGTGTAGCGATGATCGAAAGGTCACGCATGCCACTCATTGCCATGTTCAGCGTTCGCGGGATCGGTGTCGCAGTAAGCGTTAGAATATCGACATCCGCACGCATCGCTTTCACTTTCTCTTTCTGACGCACACCAAATCGGTGTTCTTCATCGACAACCAGCAAGCCAAGGTCTTTAAACTTAATATCACTCGAAAGTAGCTTGTGAGTACCCACTAAGATATCGACCTTACCGTCGGCGACATCTTGCATGATCAACTTCTGCTCTTTAGCTGATTTGAATCGGGATAGAACCTCAACACGAATCGGCAAGTTGGCGAAACGGTCACGGAAGTTCTCGAAGTGTTGCTGAGCAAGTAGGGTAGTAGGAACTAACACCGCCACTTGTTTACTGTTATCCGTACAAACGAATGCTGCGCGCATTGCGACTTCTGTTTTACCAAAACCAACATCACCACACACTAAGCGGTCCATGGCTTTTGCTTGGCACATGTCAGACATCACCGCATTGATTGCCATCGCTTGGTCATCGGTTTCTTCAAATGGGAAGCCAGATTTGAAGGTTGCGTATTGCCCGCGATCTAAAACAAATTTATAGCCAGGTTTAAGCTCACGCTTGGCGTAAACATCCAGCAGCTCTGCAGCAACGTCACGTACTTTTTCAGCGGCACGCTTACGCGCTTTTTGCCACGCCTCACCACCTAGTTTGTGTAGCGGTGCAGACTCTTCGGCGCCACCAGAGTAACGTCCAATAAGGTTCAAAGACGCAACGGGCACGTACAGCTTGGCATCGTTTTGGTACTCAAGTGTCACGTATTCGGTTTTCATGCCACCGGCTTCGAGTGTCTGCAAGCCGATGTAGCGACCAATACCGTGGTCAATGTGCACTACAGGTTGACCTGGTTTAAGTTCGGCTAAGTGACGAATGACAGTGTCGCTGTTAACACTTTTTTTGTCTTTCTTACGGCGCTGAACAACGCGATCACCCAACAGGTCGCTTTCACAGATAAGGGCGATGTTTTGCTCTTCATGGATAAAACCGTGTTCAGCAGAGCCAAGGATGAGGCTGAACTTGTCTTTGCCTTTAATTGAGGCATCGAGGTTTTCAACTTCGCTTGGTCGTACTTTAATACCACGAAGCAGTTCACTCAGCGCTTCACGACGACCTTCTGACTCAACTGAAAAGACGACTTTGCCTTCGAAGGCTTCAGTGAACTTTCTTAGGTTTGCGAGTGGCTCTTTATTCTGATGCTGAACACTGAGATCAGGAAGAGACACAACCGGAAGGTTGGTACGTCCAGCTTTCTCTTCAATTGAATCTAAGCTCAGGTTAACTTGTGGCTTCTGTTTGAAGTGAGCGAACAGCTCGTCTTTCTTCAACCACAGTTGTTCAGGCGTCAGCAGTGGCCGTAATGGGTCAACACCGCGCTGTTCGTATCGATGAGCAACGTCCGTTAGGAATGAGTCTACTGCAGTCTCGACATCACCTAGAATCAGCAGTTGCGCTTCATCGGCAACGTAATCAAACAAGGTTTCTGTGTGATCGAAGAACAGCGGTTGCCAGTACTCGATACCAGCAGGCCAAGTACCCTTAGAAACCTGCATATAAACCGATTCTGGTTCGCGGCGCGCATCAAACTGTTGGCGCCAACGAATACGGAAATCTTCAATCGCTGTTTCCGAGGTTGGGAATTCGTGAGCAGGCAGCAGGCGGATCTCAGAGATGTCTTCGATAGAACGCTGGTTTTCAGGATCGAAAGTACGAATAGTGTCGATTTCGTCATCGAAAAAATCGATTCGATACGGGTCTTTACTGCCCATTGGGAACAGATCGAGAATAGAACCACGACTTGCGTATTCACCGGGGCCAAACACTTGATCAACGTAACGATAGCCTGACTTTTCAAGCTGTAGGCGCAGTTTCTCAAGCGAGTAGAGATCGCCCGTTTTCACCATTAACGTGTGTTGTAGCAAAAAGTCTCGCGGTGACTGGCGTTGCAATAACGTGCTGATCGGAACGATCGTGATGCCATCTTTTAATGTTGGCAGTGCGTAAAGGCGTGCGATACGATCTGAGATGATCTCTTGGTGCGGCGAGAAGCTATCGTATGGCAGCGTTTCCCAGTCAGGGAATAATGCGACTTCATGTGCCGTAAACTGTTCAATTTCAGATTGAAGCTTAAGCGCCACTTGTGGGTCGGGTACAGCCAAGACGGTATGGCTGTTGTGTTGCTCTGCGAGTTTGGCAATGGCAAGAGCGAGAGACGAACCGACTAGGTTACCGATGTGCTTTTTGTCACCGGCACCTTTAAGTTTAGGTAGTGTAAATATGGATTTTTTGGTCATGTTAATTTACTTGTTATCTCGGTCTAGAGAGCGTTGACGCAAGAGTTTCTGTTGTTGATAAAGTGCCGCTTTAATTAGCAGGTCTTGGTCGGTATCGCGAAGATGAGCGTATTTAAATTTGATTTCGAAACCTGAGTCTTTCGCCTCGCTAGCAAATACTTCTGCGTAGCAATAAATGGCTGCAGCTGGGTGCTCTAGAAAAAGTTTGGCTTTTACTAAGCGACCCGGTTCGATGTCTGCTTTTGAAAAGCAGGAAAACTGACTCGCACCAAATGAATAGGTGTGAGTGCGAAATTTCTCATCATCTTGCTGCGATAACATAAAGCTCAACAAGAGGTTTAATTTTGAGTTTTGTGCATCCAATAAACTGGTGACATTCTTCAAGTCGCTGTTTTTCAGTTCCGCTCGAGCGCTGTCAGCTAACAGATCCAATTGGCTAAATTCACTTGCCACCACAAATGGTGCTGGGATCTCAGATTCGAATTGAATTTGAGAGGGTAAAGTGAAGCCGCTGTCCATTGGTTCAATATTAGCGGTAAGGCTATGGTGAACGGTGAAAAACTCTTGTTCTGTCATGCGTTAGTTCCTTGAAGTGATCTATTGATTATCGCTATGTGGCCGCAGTAATCAAGGTCAGTTAATTGAAAGTCTCAAATAGTTGTTTGAAATTTGGCAATTTGACAAGGTTCTGTTTTTCAAGCCTAACTAATTGAGTTAATTCACTCTATATTTTCAATTAACCCCTACACAGTAACAGCAATACCCGTTACATTAACCCGCATCCCCTTTAGATGGTTCAAAGTATGTTTCATCCTATTTCGTTGTTTGTTGGCCTACGCTATTTGAAAGGCCGTTCAGGTGATCGCTTTAGCCGTTTTGTTTCTTATATGTCGACGGCAGGTATCACCATTGGTGTGCTGTCTTTGGTTGCTGTTTTATCGGTAATGAATGGATTCGAAGCGCAGTTAAAAGACCGAATTCTTGGAGTTCTTCCTCAAGCGGTGGTTTATGAGCAAGGTGGCACCACTTCTCTTTTTGCCCAAGCGCCTAATTTTGCAGAGCAAATCTCGCTTAATGGTCACGTTGAACCGATTGTCCGCAGTGAGGCAGTGATTCAGAGTCCGGCTCAATTATCTGCGGGTTTGTTAATTGGCATTGAACCCAATTCAGATGACCCTCTTCAGAACCACTTGATTGCGGGCAGATTGTCTTCACTTAAAGCGGGTCAATATCAGTTGTTCCTCGGTCATACTTTGGCGAGAAATTTGAAGGTATCTATGGGTGACAAAGTTCGCTTGATGGTGACCAGCGCTAGCCAATACACCCCATTAGGTCGTATTCCAAGCCAACGAAATTTCACCGTTGCCGGTATTTTCAATACAGGTTCTGATATCGACGCTCAACTGATGGTGACAGACATCCAAGACGCTGGGCGTTTGATGCGTTATAAATCAGACACTATTTCAGGCTGGCGACTATTTTTTGAAGACCCGTTTGAAGTCGCAGAGTTATCAACTCAGCCATTACCGGAAGGTTGGTTGTGGAGCGACTGGCGAGACCAACGAGGTGAGCTATTCCAAGCCGTTCGTATGGAGAAAAACATGATGGGTTTAATGCTTGGGCTTATCATCGGTGTTGCTGCTTTCAATATTATCTCAGCACTTATCATGGTGGTGATGGAGAAGCAGTCTGAAGTCGCGATTCTTAAGACCCAAGGCATGACCGATGGTCAAGTCATGGGGATCTTCATGGTTCAAGGCGCAAGTAGTGGCGTGATTGGTGCGCTCTCTGGTGGTGTGTTAGGCGTTGCTCTAGCGATGAACCTTAATACTATTTTAGAGGCGATGGGTGTTGCTCTATTCTCGTTTGGTGGTCAGTTACCAATTTTGATTAACCCAATTCAAATCGCTGTTGTTGTGGCTCTGGCTATTGCACTTAGCCTGATTGCCACTGTATTCCCTTCTTATCGTGCATCGTCTGTGAAACCTGCTGAGGCCCTTCGTTATGAGTAATTTTCTTCAATGTAATGATATCCGTAAAACGTACCGTGAAGGCTCGTTAGATACTGAGGTGCTCAAGGGAGTCAGCTTTGACATCGAAAAGGGTGAGCTAGTAGCAATCATCGGTACCTCTGGCTCGGGCAAAAGTACCTTACTGCATATCTTAGGCGCATTAGACGATGCTTCTGCGGGCAGTGTGAGTTTTCTTGGTCAAGATTTAGCATCTTTGAGTTCGAATAAGCAGGCGAAGCTTCGCAACCAGCATCTTGGCTTTGTGTATCAGTTCCATCATCTTCTATCTGACTTTTCAGCTTTAGAAAACGTGGCGATGCCGTTATTGATTGGCGGCGAAAAGCCCGCTAAAGCAAAGCAAGAAGCACAACGTTTGTTGGACAAAGTTGGATTGAGTCACCGCGTGGACCACCGACCTTCAGAGCTTTCTGGTGGCGAGAGGCAACGTGTGGCGATTGCTCGTGCATTGGTGAATAAGCCTGCGCTAGTGTTGGCGGATGAACCAACCGGTAACCTTGACCATAACACCGCACTGTCTATTTACGACTTAATGCGTGAACTGAACCGTGAATACGATACTGCCTTTTTGGTCGTGACTCACGATGGTGAACTTGCCGGTAAGATGGATCGCCAACTTCACATGCAAGATGGTTTACTGGTCAACGTAGAAAAAGAGGAGAGCTAAGTGTTTTCCTCTTTATCTCTATTGATAGGCGGCCGATTTAGCCGTGCGAAACAACGAGACAAGATGGTGTCGTTCATCTCATTGTCTTCGACCATTGGTATTGCGGTTGGTGTCGCGGTGATCATTATCGGCTTATCTGCGATGAATGGCTTTGAGCGAGAGCTTCAATCACGAGTACTTTCTGTCATTCCTCATGGTGAATTTGAAGGCGTGAATGAGCCTGTGACTCGTTGGGAGCACGTGATTGAGGAGTCGGTTAAGCACGATAAAGTCGTTGCTGCTGCGCCTTATGTAAAAATTACAGCGCTTGCTGAAAAGGGCAAAGAACTCAAAGCAATTGAAGTTCGCGGCGTTGACCCACAACTTGAGCAACAAGTATCGAGCCTGTCGAGTTTTATCGATAAGCAAGCTTGGAGTGAGTTTAAAGCAGGGCAACAACAAATCATCTTAGGTTCTGGTGTAGCGAATGTGCTGGGTGCGAAAGTCGGTGATTATCTGACTTTGATGATTCCAGCGGTAAACGGTTCTGTGAAGGTTCAGGCGCCAAAGCGTGTTCGAGTGAAAGTGGTTGGCTTGCTGACGCTTAATGGCCAGATTGACCACAGCTTGGCTCTGATTCCGATTGGTGATGCTCAGGTCTACGCTAACTTAGGTGAGGCGGTAACTGGAGTCTCTTTAAAAGTGACCGATGTGCTGAACGCGAACTCTATTGTGCGTGAAGTGGGCAATCAGCTTGATGTGTATGTGTATCTACGAAGCTGGCAGCAGAAGTTTGGTTTCTTGTATCGAGATATCCAACTCGTTCGTACCATCATGTATCTGGTGATGGTACTGGTTATTGGTGTGGCTTGTTTCAATATTGTCTCGACGCTAATGATGGCAGTAAAAGACAGAGCATCAGAGATCGCGATTTTAAGAACCATGGGTGCATCAGACGGCCTTGTGAAGCGCATCTTTGTTTGGCAGGGCGTATTCTCAGGCGTGTTAGGCAGTTTAGTGGGCAGTGCAATAGGTGTGCTAGTCGCTCTTAATCTCACGACACTAATCAAAGGACTTGAAAAGTTGGTCGATCACCAGTTCTTGTCCGGTGATATCTATTTTGTCGACTTCTTGCCATCACAACTTGATATGACGGATGTTGTTGTGGTTTCCGGCACTGCGATTGTGCTGAGTTTACTGGCGACATGGTACCCAGCATCACGCGCGGCGAAGTTGAATCCAGCCTCAGTGCTGAGTTCTAAATAGCATTCGCCTAAATAACAGGCCGTCAGTTTTCAGTCGATACAAAAAAGGATCCCAGTGGGATCCTTTTTTATTGAATTCAATTCGTGTTCTTTACGACTTTCGTTACATGCCAATCTTGCAGAGGTAAGTAGCTCATCCGATTTTAACTTGTGTACGTTTTAAGTGAAGCGCATACAAGGTTAGATTGAATAACAAGAAATGGCGTTCAGTGCCTTGCTTGTCGCTTCTTCCAACTTCTTACTACTGAGTAGCGCCATAAACCGCGAATACCAAAGTAGCCAATCATTGCTGAAACCACGCCACAAATCAGACAACCCAATAAGAACGGAGGCCCTATAGTGCTCATTTGCGCCAAGATGAAGTCCCAAGACAATTCGAAATGGAAGGCTTGCGGTGGCACATGCATAACAAACGCCCCGACTTTATAAGCAAAGTAGAAGAGAACAGGCATGGTAACCGGGTTACTGATCCAAACAAGTGCGACAGCTAAAGGCAGGTTAACGCCACATGCGACAGCAAGGCCTGCAGACATAATCATTTGACTTGGTAGAGGGACAAACGCCATGAATAACCCAACAGCAAACGCGCCAGCCGCAGAGCGACGATTAAGGCACCATAAGTTGGGGTTGTACAAAACATTGCCAAAAACTTTCAATGCTTTCTGACGCTTGATTAGATCATGGTCAGGCATAAATCGTTTGATAAACTTTCTTGGCATAGGAGGAAGCTACTCTCTTGTTTAACACTTGGTTCTTGATTTCATTTGCTGCGACAGTTGTGTCTGCCAGCTTCTGGCCTGTGATGCCACATTGGGTTTGGGCACCATTGATGCTGTTGTTACTGCTAGCACCAACAAAGTATAGCGTTTTCCGGAGTGCAAGAGGTCCAGTAACAGCATTGATACTAGTTATCTGCCTAGGGAATGCGATTGAAATACAAACGAGTCGCTTATTCCAATCAGGGCAGAATACTACCATAAATGCGTCGGTTGTTAGCCTTTTTAGTGAAAATAGCCACGGTTTTGAAAGCGTAATAGTAGTCAGATCAATTGGCGGCGAAAAATTAATCTTTCCTCAATTGATAAAATTGCGTTTGTTTACTCCTTTTAAGCTAACGCTTGGGGATGATGTCTATTTATCGGCGTCAATAAAGCCGATATGGGGCAAACTCAATGAAGCCGGCTTTGACCTAGAAAAGTACTTGTTTAGTGCTGGCGTGGTTGCCAATGCAACTTACAGAGCAGAGACCAAATATCGAATTCACTCTAGCGCCAACTTGCGATCCCGATGGTTTGAAACCAGCCTTGAAAGGTTAAGTCTGCTGGCAAATCAAGACCTCATTATGGCTTTGAGTTTTGGATATCGAGACCTTATTCCGCCTCAGCGGTGGGATTTGCTTAAAAGCAGTGGCTTGATTCATTTGATGGCTATTTCGGGGCTGCATATCGGGATTGCCTTTGGTATAGGCTATCAAATTGGCAAGATATTCAGGCTACTTTCCCCTTCATTTCTTTGGTTACCTACAATATTCGGGCTCGGCTTGGCGTATTTCTACAGTTGGCTTGCTGGATTCACGCTGCCAACTTTGAGAGCCTTAGTGATGTGTGTCATCGCGAGTTATTTCTTGTGGCGTGGGCAAAATATCAGTTTGCTTCGGTATGTCGCTTTAAGTCTATGCGTGGTTCTGCTGATTTGGCCGTTTTCAGCCTTGTCGAGCAGCTTTTGGCTGTCCTTTGGTGCATTGGGCGCTGTTCTCTATATCGCGTTAAATACTCAGCGCTCAGCTTCTACACTTATCGACCGCGTACTCCAACCTATTAAGCTTCAACTGATGCTGACATTCCTGATTGCGCCTTTCTCGATGTTGTTTTTCAAAGGAGTCAGTTTAGTTTCTGTTTTCTACAACTTGTTCCTTTTGCCTTGGGTATCGATGGTGACGATCCCGCTGTTGTTTCTGGCAATGTTTCTAAGCTTAATATCGGAGTCAGTGTCTGGCGTGGTTGGTATAACAGCGCTAGACAATGATTTGGTCAGTCAGCTGTGGAAGTTGGTCGACTTATCGCTTGAGCCTCTCGTATTTAGTCTTCCTTTCTCTGAGCGATTTTGGATCCAAGTCGATAACCAGACGATTGAATTATCAGTATTCCTTATCTTGTTCTTGAGCTTTGTTAGTCGGTATTTCAAGCGAACATTATCGATATTGATAACGGCAGTGTTCGTGTTGTGGTGGGAGTTCGGTAAACCTCAGCAAGACAAGCTAACTATTGATGTCTTGGATGTTGGGCATGGGTTGTCCTTGGTCTTGGAAAAGAACAATCAGATTGTTGTTTATGATCTTGGTAATGCGTGGCCAGGAGGCTCGGTCGTTGAGTCCTTGTTGGTTCCTACTTTAAACCAGAGAGGGATTTATGAATTAGAAGGTGTGATTGTGAGTCATTTCGATTCTGACCATGCTGGTGGTTATCCGGCGTTACTTGAGAACTATATGCCCAATTGGATACGAACCAGTCAGAACATTATTCAAGAACGCCAATCTACCACTCAAGCCGCGTCTAATATTCAAACATGTACTATTGGAGAAGTTTGGAACTGGCAAGATGTTGTTTTTGAAGTGTTGTGGCCGCCTAAGCAAGTGAAGAGGGCGTATAACCCACATTCGTGTGTGGTCAAGATATCAGATCATAGTGCTGATTTCTCAATGTTGCTCACTGGTGATATTGAACTGGTAAGTGAGTGGTTACTTGCTCGTGAAGGAGAACAGCTAAGGAGTGATGTCATGTTGGTTCCGCATCATGGTAGCGATTCGTCATCGATTAAGTCGTTTATTGAGGCGGTGTCTCCACAGCTAGCGATAGCTTCTCTTGCTAAAGGCAACCAGTGGGGAATGCCGAGTGAGTCTGTTATTAGACGCTATCAGGAAGCGGGGAGTACTTGGCTTGATACTGGAGAAAGCGGACAAATAACCATCACTCTTAGCAAGGAAGGTTGGCAATATCATGCGATTAGAGAACAACAAGGCGGGCAGTGGTATAGGCAGATGCTTCGTAAGGGAGTAGAATAGATAGATTATTGTGAGAAAATTAAGCGATTCTATGTCAACACAAACAGATGAAACTACCTGGGTCACATTTAAAAGACTTTGGACTTATATTCGACTATATAAGGCCGGCCTAGGTGTTGCGGTAATTGCGCTTATTATAAATGCCGTTTCTGATACCTATATGATTTCCTTACTAAAGCCGTTACTTGATGAAGGCTTTGGCAATGCTGAATCTGACTTTTTACGTACACTTCCACTTATTATCTTTGCCATGATGTTCGTTCGTGGCGTCAGTGGCTTTGTTTCAACCTATTGCTTGAGTTGGGTCTCTGGCAATGTGGTGATGGAAATTCGTCGTAAGATTTTCAGCCATTTCATGCACATGCCTGTTTCTTTCTTCGATAAAGAACAGACAGGCGCATTGCTATCTCGAATTACTTACGATTCAGAGCAAGTGTCTGCAGCAACCAGTAAAGCGTTAGTCAGTATTGTCCGTGAAGGTGCAAGTATTATAGGCTTGTTGACGCTGATGTTCTGGAATAGTTGGCAGTTATCTTTGGTGTTATTTGCTGTAGCGCCTTTGGTTGCGTGGGCGATCAGTATCGTATCGAAGCGATTCAGAAAGATCTCTAAGAACATGCAAACTAGCATGGGTCACGTTGCTTCTTCAGCTGAACAAATGCTGAAAGGGCATAAAGTGGTTCTAACTTACGGTGGTCAAGATCTAGAAAAACACCGCTTTGATAAAGTTAGTAACCAAATGCGCCAACAAAGCATGAAGTTAATCACTGCTCAAGCGGCCGCTAACCCGATTATTCAAATGATCGCATCAGTTGCGATTGTTGTTGTTCTATTCCTTGCTAGTGTCGATTCTATTAAAGCCGAGCTTACTGCTGGTACGTTTACCGTTGTGTTCTCTGCAATGTTTGGTCTATTACGTCCGCTAAAGGCGTTAACTAACGTAACGTCTGAATTCCAACGTGGTATGGCTGCGAGTACGACTCTATTTGGCTTGATGGATCTAGATACCGAGCAAAACAAAGGGACGTTGAAACCTGAAACTGTAATGGGTGAAGTGGCTGTTAAAGATGTCACGTTTACTTATGACGGTGCAGAGAAACCAGCACTTGATAAGATCAGCTTCAATATACCGAAAGGTAAAACGGTTGCGCTTGTTGGGCGATCTGGCTCGGGTAAGAGTACCATTGCTAACCTATTCACTCGTTTTTATGACGTAGACTCTGGTTCAATTGAGCTTGATGGCCACGACATTCGTGATTACGAATTGAGAAATCTGCGTGAGCACTTTGCGCTCGTTTCTCAAAATGTACATCTGTTTAACGATACGGTGGCTAACAACATCGCTTACGCAGCAGAAGAACAGTATTCACGTGAACAGATCGAATACGCGGCTAAGCTTGCTCATGCAAGTGAGTTTATCGAAGGCATGGAAAATGGCATCGATACCGTTGTTGGTGAAAATGGCGCAAGCCTTTCTGGTGGTCAAAGACAACGTATTGCGATTGCACGTGCTTTATTAAGAGATGCGCCTGTGCTGATTCTTGATGAGGCGACGTCTGCACTGGATACTGAGTCAGAGAGAGCGATTCAATCTGCACTAGAAGAACTGCAGAAAGACAAAACAGTATTAGTTATCGCACACCGACTCTCTACGATCGAGCAAGCTGATGAGATTCTAGTGGTTGATGATGGTCATATTGTAGAAAGGGGCGCACATGCTGAGCTAATCGCGCATGATGGTGCTTATGCACAATTACACCGAATTCAGTTCAGCGGATAAATTAGGTTTTGTTGTGATCGAAAAGATTTGGTTTAACAATCACCCGTTGAAATATCTTCTCTGGCCGCTATTGTGGCCACTGAGTCTGCTGTTCAAATTGATTAGTGGTCAACGTCGTGACGCTTACCTCTCTGGGAAGAAAGAGACCTACCGCCCGCCTTTACCTGTTATTGTTGTGGGCAATATTACCGCTGGTGGAAATGGTAAAACCCCGGTTGTGATTTGGTTAGTAGAAATGCTTCAGGCTCACGGCTTTAAACCCGGAGTCATATCTCGTGGCTACGGTGCAAAAGCACCAAGCTATCCGTTGGTGTTGGATGAAAATACCCCAGCTGAGCATTCGGGTGATGAACCTCGCTTGATTCGTAAGCGAACTGGTGCGCCAGTCGCAGTCGACCCTGTGCGAGCTAACGCAGTGAAAGCATTGCTGAGCAAAGGCGTTGATGTGATTATCACTGACGATGGCCTTCAGCATTACGCGCTTGAACGCGACATTGAATTTGCAGTTATCGACGGCGCAAGACGCTTTGGTAGCGAATGCCTAATTCCTTTAGGCCCGTTAAGAGAGCCTGTATCTCGTTTAGATGAAGTCGACTTTTTGGTTAACAATGGCGGTAAAGCGCATGGGCGAGAGTTCTCGATGTCTTTGCTTCCAAGCCAAGCGGTTAACCTAAAGACTGGTCAGAAAAGGTCTGTGGCAGAATTACAGAAGCTGGTTGCTTTTGCCGGTATTGGCCACCCACCGCGCTTTTTTAAAACATTGGAAGATCTTGATGGTGATGTGGTTTTCACACAGGGCTTCGCCGACCATCAAGATTTTGATAAAGATGAACTTCATGCCTTAGCTAATAAAGGTATGAATCTGATTATGACAGAAAAAGACGCTGTAAAATGCGAAGAATATGCGCAAGATAACTGGTGGTATCTTCCAGTTTCTGCGCAGTTTGATGAAGATTCGCAACAGCAAATTTTAAAAAGAATAAAAGAGGTTATGGAATACTATGGATCACCGTCTACTTGAGATCGTTGCTTGCCCTGTATGTAAAGGTAAACTAACTTTTGACAAGGATAAGCAAGAGCTTGTTTGTAAAATTGATCGCCTTGCTTACCCAATTAAAGAGGGTATTCCTGTTCTTTTAGAACCTGAAGCTCGCACCGTTTCTATGGATGAGGGTAAGTAATGTCTTATACGGTTGTTATACCTGCAAGATACCAATCGAGCCGTTTACCAGGGAAGCCACTTGCTGACATTGGTGGAAAGCCGATGATTCAATGGGTATACGAACAGTCAATGAAAGCGGGTGCCGATAACGTTATTATCGCTACCGACGACGCTCGAGTTGAAAAAGCGGCTAAAGCATTTGGCGCGACCGTTTGTATGACATCACCGAATCACGAATCGGGCACTGAACGCCTAGCTGAAGTGATTGAAGTTATGAATATTCCTGATGATCATATTATCGTGAATGTTCAAGGTGATGAGCCACTTACCCCACCTTCAATCATTAATCAGGTTGCCAACAATCTTGCTAACAGTACAGCCCCGATGGCAACGTTAGGTGTGGAAATTACTCATGCTGATGAAGTGTTTAACCCTAATGCCGTTAAAGTTGTAACCGATAAAGACGGTTACGCCTTGTATTTTAGCCGAGCAACCATCCCTTGGGATCGCGATGCTTACGCGAACAACGGTACTGCAGCGGAATCTCCTTTGCTTCGTCATATTGGTATCTATGCTTACCGAGCGGGTTTTATCAATACCTACATTAATTGGGAACCAAGCACTCTTGAACGTATTGAGTGCCTAGAGCAATTACGAGTACTTTGGTACGGTGAAAAAATCCACGTAGACGTTGCGGCGGAAGCACCGGCTGCTGGTGTTGATACGCCTGAAGACCTAGAAGCGGTTCGAGCTATTATTGGCTAAGCTTCTTTGAGCGAGTTCTTCTTTGCTCTACAAAATGAAAAATCATGAGCCTTGCTTATTGCGAGGCTTTTTTCTATCTACCGAAAAGTGCGCTATCGAAAAGCGCGTGTGTGTCTTATTGACCTAAGCAAACGGATATTGGGATAGTTGCATTGGTTTATGCATCATCAACACGGAATTATCTGAGATTTACCTCGCTCGAGTTCCAATTTTTCTCTATAATATGCCGCCTATAAAGTAGTGGCGAATCGCTAGTACAGAATAAAACTTACGACAAAACGTGGAGTAAAAGATGCCTTCTCAAAGCCCAGTGATTACGGTTGATGGACCAAGTGGTGCAGGTAAAGGTACCCTGTGTATGTTGCTAGCAGATAAGCTAGGCTTTCATCTTCTAGACTCAGGCGCGATCTATCGCGTATTGGCTTTAGCGGCAATTCACCATGGTGTGGATACTGAATCAGAGGATGCTTTAGTACCGCTTGCTACACACTTAGACGTGCAGTTTATTGCTGAAGGCGACTTAGTTAAGGTTATCCTAGAAGGTGAAGATGTGTCTGGTGAACTTCGTAAAGAAGAGACAGGCATGGCGGCTTCAAAAGTTGCTGCTTTACCTCGCGTTCGCGAAGCACTGCTTCGTCGTCAACGTGCATTCAGCGCTGCGCCTGGTTTGGTTGCAGATGGTCGTGACATGGGAACGGTTGTGTTTCCTGAAGCTGAAGCGAAAATATTTTTAGATGCAAGTGCTGAAGAGCGTGCGAGTCGCCGCCTTAAACAGTTGCAACAGAAGGGGTTAGATGTTAAATTTGACGACCTTTTGAGCGAGATCCAAGAGCGAGACGACCGAGATCGTAATCGCCCAGTGGCGCCACTTCGCCCTGCAGAGGATGCTCTAGTGCTTGATTCCACCTCAATGAATATTGAGCAGGTAGTAGAAAAAGCACTACACTATATTGAATCGAAACTGGCTGGGTAATTTCGCCGAGCTAGTACGAACGTTGGTCGCAAGGATGATGACCGGCGAATTTATCAACCCCATGCGGTAGGATACCCATGGACGTTTAATTATTGAAGATTAAATAATGACTGAATCTTTTGCTCAACTCTTTGAAGAGTTTCTATCTGAAACTGAATTCCAACAAGGCAGCATCGTTAAAGGTACTGTAGTAGCTATCGAGAACGGTTTCGTTCTTGTAGACGCTGGTCTTAAGTCTGAATCTGCTATCCCTGCTGAACAATTCAAGAACGCTGCTGGCGAACTTGAAGTTGAAGTTGGTGCTGAAGTAGACGTAGCTCTAGACGCTGTTGAAGATGGTTTCGGTGAAACTCAACTTTCTCGTGAGAAAGCTAAGCGTCACGAAGCTTGGATCGTACTTGAGAAAGCTTGCGAAGAAGCTGAAACTGTTGTTGGTATCATCAACGGTAAAGTTAAAGGCGGTTTCACTGTTGAACTTAACGGTATCCGTGCTTTCCTTCCTGGTTCTCTAGTAGACGTACGTCCTATCCGTGACACTGCTCACCTAGAAAACAAAGAGCTAGAGTTCAAAGTAATCAAGCTAGACCAGAAGCGTAACAACGTTGTTGTTTCTCGTCGTGCTGTTATCGAATCTGAAAACAGTGTTGAGCGTGACGAACTTCTTGAAACTCTACAAGAAGGTACTGAAGTTAAAGGTATCGTTAAGAACCTTACTGACTACGGTGCATTCGTTGACCTTGGCGGTGTTGACGGTCTTCTACATATCACAGATATGGCTTGGAAGCGCGTTAAGCACCCATCAGAGATCGTTAACGTTGGTGACGAAATCCTAGTTAAAGTTCTTAAGTTCGATCGTGAGCGCACTCGTGTTTCACTAGGTCTTAAGCAACTAGGCGAAGATCCATGGGTAGCAATCGCTAAGCGTTACCCAGAAGGTCACAAGCTTTCTGGTCGTGTTACAAACCTAACTGACTACGGCTGCTTCGTTGAAATCGAAGAAGGCGTTGAAGGTCTAGTACACGTTTCTGAAATGGATTGGACTAACAAGAACATCCACCCTTCTAAAGTTGTTAATGTTGGCGACGAAGTTGAGGTTATGGTTCTTGATATCGACGAAGAGCGTCGTCGTATCTCTCTAGGTCTGAAACAGTGTAAAGCTAACCCATGGCAGTCATTTGCAGAAATGCAAGCTAAGGGCGACAAAGTTACTGGTAAGATCAAGTCTATCACTGACTTTGGTATCTTCATCGGTCTAGAAGGCGGTATCGACGGTCTAGTACACCTATCTGACATTTCTTGGAACGCTGCAGGCGAAGAAGCTGTACGTGAATACAAGAAAGGCGACGAAATCTCTGCTGTTGTTCTAGCAGTAGATGCAGAGCGTGAGCGTATTTCTCTTGGCGTTAAGCAAATGGAAAACGACCCGTTCAACGCATACGTTGCTGACAACAAGAAAGGTGTTCTTGTAAACGGTACTGTTACTGCAGTTGACGCGAAAGGCGCTACTATCGAGCTAATCGAAGGCGTTGAAGGTTACATCCGCGCTTCTGAAGTTTCTCGCGACCGTATCGAAGATGCATCTCTAATCCTAAGCGTTGGCGACAGCGTTGAAGCGAAGTTCACTGGTGTAGACCGTAAGAACCGCGTAATCAACCTATCTATCAAAGCTAAAGATGAAGCTGATGAGCAAGAAGCAATGGCTTCACTGAACAAGTCTGAAGAAGGCGCGTTCGGTAACGCAATGGCAGACGCATTCAAAGCTGCTAAAGGCGAATAATAGCTTCTCATTAAGAGAATTATAGCTATCTAGCCAAGAAAGGAGCCGTAAGGCTCCTTTTTTTTTGCTTATTTTTCCGATAGGTCTATAATTTCTAAAAAGAAAACCAACGAGGGTAACTATGACTAAGTCTGAATTGATTGAAAGACTATGCGCTGAGCAAACGCATCTTTCTGCAAAAGAAATTGAAGACGCTGTAAAAGACATTTTAGAGCACATGGCTTCAACACTAGAAAGTGGTGATCGAATCGAAATTCGCGGCTTTGGCAGTTTTTCTCTGCATTACCGTGAACCTCGTGTTGGACGTAATCCTAAAACTGGTGACAAGGTTGAGTTGGAAGGTAAATACGTTCCTCACTTTAAACCAGGTAAAGAGCTACGTGAGCGAGTAAACTCAGGACTGTAGCCTACTTATCGGAATTAAGAAAAGCGGCATACTATAATGTATGCCGCTTTTTTATGACCATAATATGGTGGTCTGATTAGTAATTTTCCTGCATAATCGTACAGCTAACTAACCAATGAGTGATGAACTATGAAAATTATAAAAATAGTCGCCGTTATCGCACTTTTCCTAATTGCACTGGCTTTAGGCTCTCAAAACCAAACGACGGTGAACTTTAACTATCTGCTAGCGCAAGGTGACTTCCACCTATCAAGTTTATTAGGTGTTGTATTCGTTTCAGGCTTCGCCCTTGCTTGGTTAGTCTTTGGTAATATGCACATGCGGTCTCAGCTAAAAATTCATCGCTTGAAGAAGCAACTCAATAAGCAATCAAAGCAGGTCCCTGCTGATACTAAAGCTTAAAGGCTATATTTGATGTTAGAGTTACTGTTCTTACTTTTGCCCATCGCAGCCGCTTATGGCTGGTATATGGGTAATCGTAACGCTCAGCAAGAAAAACAAAAGCAATCACACCAGATCTCCCGTCAATACGTGACGGGTTTGAACCTATTACTGTCAGATCAATCTGACAAAGCGGTTGATCACTTTATTGAACTGCTTCAAGTAGACAATGAAACCATCGATACTCACTTGGCTTTGGGCAACTTGTTCCGCTCAAGAGGCGAAGTCGACCGCGCTATTCGTATTCACCAAAATCTCATCTCTCGTTCGGGGCTTACCCTCGATCAGAAAAATCTCGCACTGCAACAATTAGCTAAAGACTACATGGTCTCTGGCTTCCTTGATCGCGCTGAAAAAATCTTTGAACAACTTGTAGAAGAACCTGACCATAAAGAGGGCGCTTTACAGCAGTTGGTGGCTATTTATCAGCAGACCCGTGAGTGGAACAAGGCTATCCATTACGGAAATATCTTAGTTAAGCTCGGCAAGAAAAAAATGAAGATGCGTGCCACAGTCGCGCATTTCTGGTGTGAGCTTGCAATGCAAGAACAAGCCGATGGTAATCGTTCTAAAGCGCTTCAGCATTTTAAGAAGGCGCTTTCTGAAGACCCTAAATGTGTTCGCGCAAGTATCGCACTAGGGAAGTTCCACTTAGCGAACGAAGATTACCAAAAGACAATTGATTGTCTTGAATCGGTACTTGAACAAGATATCGATTTTATCAGTGAGGTGTTGCCAACCCTTGCTGAGTGTTACCACAAGCTTGGACAAGAAGCTCAATTGGTCGAGTTCCTCAAAGCGTGTATTCAGAAGAAAGCCGGTGTATCTGCCGAACTGATGCTGGCGCAATTGGTTGCTCACCATGAAGATGTAGGCTCTGCTCAAGAGTTACTGACAAAGCAGCTTGTTAAAAATCCAACCATGAAAGGTTTTTATCGATTAATCGATTACCACCTAGCGGAAGCAGAAGAAGGCCGAGCAAAAGACAGCTTAACCACACTTCAATCTATGGTTGGTGAACAGCTTAAGGTTAAGCCTCATTACCGTTGTCGTCAGTGTGGTTTCTCGACACACTCTTTGTATTGGCACTGCCCTTCATGTAAAGGGTGGGGGACGATCAAGCCTATTCGTGGGCTTGATGGTGAATAGATTTGTGGTCACTTTAAGACCAAATTATTAATTGCAGCTTTCGGGCTGCATTTTTATGACTGTTATTTATCACCTGCTTAGGTGATTAGAAATTTTTAGAAAGTTAACTGCGTTAGGAGATGAAATGAACGACCAAAAAATCATTGTAGCCTTGGATTATGATAATCAAGCGGATGCGTTAGCCTTTGTCGATCGAATTGACCCAGCATCTTGCCGCCTAAAAGTGGGCAAAGAGATGTTTACCCTGTTTGGCCCTGAATTTGTTCGTGAATTACATAAGCGTGGTTTCTCAGTATTTTTAGACCTTAAATTCCACGACATCCCGAACACATGTTCAAAAGCAGTCCGTGCTGCCGCTGAACTGGGTGTTTGGATGGTGAACGTACACGCAAGTGGCGGTGAGCGTATGATGACGGCTTCTCGCGAAATCTTAGAACCTTATGGCAAAGATCGTCCACTGTTAATCGGTGTAACGGTACTCACCAGTATGGAGCAATCTGACTTAGCGGGTATCGGTCTGGATCTTGAACCACAACAACACGTGATGCGCTTGGCTTCTCTAACGAAAAACTCTGGCTTAGACGGTGTTGTATGTTCTGCACAAGAGGCTTCTTTGCTTAAAGGTGCACTTGGTCAAGAGTTCAAGCTAGTTACTCCAGGTATTCGTCCTGTCGGCGCAGATGTTGGTGACCAGAAGCGCATCATGACGCCTTCTAAAGCGATTGAATCAGGTTCAGACTACCTTGTTATTGGTCGTCCGATTACGCAAGCGATAGACCCTGCTGCTGTACTTGCAGAGATCAACGGTACGCTTGCTTAAGTCTATATTTGGATTGAGATATAAATAAAGAAGGCCAGCAAATTGCTGGTCTTAATTTTTGTGCGCCGAGCATGGCG
>NZ_JBFRKQ010000005.1:0-24454 GCF_041469505.1 Vibrio sp. 10N.286.49.E11 | reverse complement strand
TGTTCATGACACGCTTACTCTATACCGAACTAACCACTCACATTCTGTTTGATCAATTCAACAACCGTATCGTATCGGTGCGGCAGTTTTCGGTTTCGTTTTTGAACCAGATACAACGTTTCCTCAACTTCTACCTTTGGCGGCACAACGTGTAGCTTGTCTCTATCTGGGAAGTGTTCAACCGCGCCAGCCGGTAACACGGTAAAACCTAATCCTTTTGATACGGGTAGCAAGATCTGGTGAAGCTGATTGATGTAGCCAGATCTTGGTATCTCATTAACGTTGATGTTCGCTAAGTCTTTATCTCCGCAAAGGTCGAAATACAAAGACAGATAGTGTGCAGAATCTGGGTGGGCAATCAGGCCAATGTCATTCAATACTTGCGGCGTTATCTCTAAATCAGCAAGGCTGTGGTGAACAATAAGACACAGTGCTTCTTTGCCGATGACTTGGCTTTGGTAGTAGCTGTCGTTCGGGGAATGCCTAACAATGCCGATATCGGTAGTGCCTTCGCTTAGGTCATTCAATATCTTTTTGTTTGGAGCGGCTTCTAAGTTAATGCTGAGCTCTTGGTGTTGCTGTTGAAGTTCAAGAAGCTTGGGATACAGACGCAAAGAGAGTGAGCCAGAGCAAGACAAGTGACATTGCCCAGCATAAGGGTTATCAAAACTCAGAGACTCAAAAAGATCTTCTTGGTCTTTCTCTAGTTTGATCGCATAGCGATACATAATCCGACCCTGTTCGGTCAGTTCGAAGCTCTTGTTTTCTCGAGATAGCAGGTCACAATTACAAGCTTGTTCAAGCTTCTTGATGTGTTGGCTGACTCCAGGTTGTGTCATATACAACTTTTCTGCCGTTTGGGTGAAATGGCCAACTTCAACCAGAGTCTTAAACGTATTGAGCCAAAGTGGATTAATCATACTCACCTTCAAATACTAAAGCCTATAAATAACAAAGCCAATAAATAACAGAAAATTATTATTATCTTAAGTAATGATAATTTCAACTCTAGCGTCTTAAGTAACGCTAATCAAAGTCATGTGGTGGTAGCACTTTATATTGGTCTATTGGTCGCTTTGTAGAGTTGCTATGAGTAACAAAGTGTTGCGACTTTGTTGAATTTTTGGTCTATTGACCAACTGTGCTCATATTTAGGAACGAAGATGAATAGAAATGTTTGGCTGCTTTCACTGTGTCAGGCCTTGTTGATGACGGGTAACATATTACTGATCTCTGTGATTGGTTTGATCGGTAAGCAGATTGCACCCAGTGTCAGCATGATCACCTTGCCGGTTGCACTGCAGTTTTTGGGTCTAATGGCAGCCACTATTCCAGCATCTTTAATTTCAGGCAAGTTAGGGAGAAAGAGAGGATTTAGCATTGGTAATGTGGTTGGCATTACAGGAGCTAGTCTTGCCACCTACGCACTGTCTCAGCAAAATTTCTATCTGTTTTGTTTCGCTACGTTCTTACTTGGGATAGGCATAGGTTTTGGCACGCTTTATCGTTTTGCTGCAATCGAGGTGTGTGATGAAAATGCCCGTCACCGAGCGATCTCTATCTCGATGGCTGGTGGCGTTTTAGCCGCGGTATTAGGACCAAATTTGGCGATTATGTCGCAACAGTGGTCGCAAGATGGCTTGTACATTGGTGCTTTTGCTTCTTTGATTGGATTGAACATTCTTGCGTTACTCATCTTACAAACAATTCAGTTTCCAAAAGTCTCTTTTAATAGTCAGGCACCTAAATCCGATCCTCTCAGTGTGATAGTAAAAGCGCCTAACTTTATTGGCGCAGTGTTTGCTGCCATGGTCGCTTATGCGGTGATGAATATCCTGATGACAGCAACGCCATTGGCAATGATTGGTTGTGGCTTTGACTTTACCAAAGCAGCGGGCGTCATTGAGTGGCACGTATTGGGGATGTTTGTTCCTGCATTCTTTACTGGTTCACTTATCGAGAAGTTTGGCTCAAGAATGATGATCTTGGCAGGCGGGGTTCTGTTCGTCGTCTGTATCGCGATTAACATTCATGGCGAATCTATCTGGCACTTCAGAGCGGCTCTAGTTGTGCTTGGTGTCGGTTGGAACTTTATGTTTATCGCGGCAACAGGTTTGTTTAGTCAGTCCTACCAATCGCAGAATAAAGCTAAGGCACAAGCGTTTAATGAATTTATTGTCTTTGGCTGTGTGACGATTACAGCGATGCTCTCTGGCTGGCTAGAATCGACAGCAGGGTGGCAGAACCTCAATATCTACGTATTACCATTCGTGTTAGCTGTTATCTTGCTGTTCGCATTCAGTGCTCGTAAATCGCGTATTCAAAAGCAGCCTGTGTAATGGCTCATCGAATGGTGGTTCAGTAAATTTGTTACTGTGATTAAAACCCTAGTATCTCGAACTGCGACCAATAAAAAGCCCTACCAAATCGGTAGGGCCTTTGCTTACGGCTTAAATAATAACGTTTTCTTAAAACTGCTGTCGTGGCTTATATCCTGTGACAACAGTACTTAAGCTTGTGTTGTAAATACGCATGACAGAGCCAGCGATGATTTACAGGTCGACCAAAATTGTCTTAGTGGTAATCCCACCTTGGTCATCGATTATCTTCAGTGTCACCTCGTGCTTTCCGTATGAAGGGAAGATTGACGTGAATGTGCGACCTCGTTTCACCTTTCCGTTTGGAAGTGTCCACTCGGTATCAACAATACGACCATCGCTGTCTGAACTTGTAGACCACATGGTTACCCAGCGGCCCAAGTGAATGTACTTCGCGCTCGCTTCTGGAAGTGCGTTTGGAGATTCAACACTCACTACGGAGCTAAATGAAGCGGTAGCGCCTTTGTCGTCGACAACAGTCAAGTTCACCGTGTATTCGCCCGCTTGCTCGTAAGACCAAGTTGGTGCCACTTCGTTACTTGTTGTGCCGTTCCCAAAGTCCCATAGGTAACGGGCGATCTCACCGTCTTGGTCTGAGCTGAAGTTGTTTGCAGAAACAGTCAGACCAGTCACATTAAGCTCGAAGTTCGCAGTAGGAACGATGTTGTGTTGGCTTACTTTAGATAAGCGAACCACACCGTATTCGTTGTTATCACTCTGATTCACAATATCGACCGCTAAACCAAACTCCGTCAGGATGCGTCCTGAATCTGGTGCTTGAGGCGATGTGTAATCTTGGTCATCCGAGAAGCTAGCATTGCCAACCAAACTGGTATCTTCGAGTACATCGTTGTCGCTGTTTACAAGACGCATTGGAGTATGATCTTTGAGTGAAAACGCTGCGTCTCGAACTTGGTAGCGTGTTTGAGCCGCTTCACCAGAGTTTGCCCACACCATGGCATTTTGGTCTGCATCGACCACGCCTAACCAACCTTCACCAGGGTGTTTACCTACCCAGTTGTCGGTTAGTGATTCGTCGACGTACCAAATGATCAAGCCAGGGTCGAATGACATCAGTTGTCCCATGCGTTTGATGTTCGCTAGGCCTTCATCAACATCCATGTGGCTGCGCCATTGCAATAGATAGTAGTGCTGCGCTTGATGGAATCCATTACTCAGCTTGTAACCATTAAGGGCGAAGGTGGAGTTGCTTTCACCATCGTCTATTGAGGTCACTTCACCATCGACAACAACAGCAAGGTTATCTAAATAGAAGCCTTCCATTGCTAAGCCGCCATCGGTGATGTATTCAAAAGACAGTTCCACTTCTTGGCCTGCCCATTGTGAAACGTCGAACTCAGCGTCGACCCATCCGCCAGATTCGCCGCCAATAGCAGGAACGAGGTCCGTGTTGTATGGATCGTCCATTGAGGTAATGTTTCCTGCAATGGCTTGTCCGTTGATTAGCACGCGCGCAAAGTCGTAGTCTTTTTCAATCTCATACCAAGTTTTGAAAGACAGCAGTGCAGAATCACCCGCTGGGATCATCAACTTGCGAGTCATACTGTTTTTCAGATCATCGCCTTTTTGAGAGTGGAATGAATACTCGCCCTCAAAGGGTTTCAGACTTTCAATCTGCTTTTCAGGAAGATCCACTTTGATCATGTTAGGACGACTGTTATCCGTTGTTTGGAACAGCGTATACACTTGTGGATTGTCTTCTAGGTCATCAATCGAGAGCTGATCATCGTTAACCCAACGTCCGCCAATCGATTTCTGTAGGAAGTGTTTTGCCCAAGAGCTGAATGCCGTTGGTTGTGTACCACCAATTTGACCAGCCCAACTGCCCGAAGACATGATTGACCAGTAAGAAACCGGTTCGCCTCTGCCTGTGTATTGCGTGTCATACTCGTCTGGCAAGCCTAAATCATGGCCATATTCGTGGGCACAAACACCTGCAGCCGCATCAATCGGTTGAATGGTGTAATCGAACGCCGCGTATTGGCCACCAAATCGATCTGGAAGCGAGCTAGAAGTACCTTCCAGTACATGAGTGCGACCAAGGTTGAATCGGTGAGACCAAATCGCATCAGGGCCTAACACGCCACCACCGGCTTCTTCGCCTACCGATGCATGAAACACCATCAGGTGGTCAATCACACCATCGGGTTCGCGGAAATTTCCGTCACCGTCGTAATCGTAACGATCTTCGATGTCGTAATCGGCAAGGTTGATACTCGGATCTTGAGCCAGTTGATTCAGCGCTTCACGAACCAGTTCTTGGGCGTTTAGGTCGTTGTCGGTGGTAGGGGAGTTGCCACCATAGAATGACGCAGGCTTAGAGGCGCGATACCAACCTGCCGCTTGACCTGAAACGCTGTAACTGTCGCCTGATTCGCTTTGGTAATATTGGCGCATCGAGATTAGGTTTTCGCCATTTGGCCCTGTGTAGCCAGAATTTGAAAACAACAACTCTTGATAATGTTCAGGGTTGTAGCTCTCGTAGAGCATCTGCGTGTGCTCTTCGGTCAACTTGTTGTCATCCCAGTTCAAATCAGGGAAATCGACCAATAGAGCGAGTACTTTATCGGTGCGCTTGGTGCCGACTTCTAAAGCAAAGACACTCGCTTTTTTAACGCCAGACCCTTTTTCTATGGCTTTGAGTATTTTTGCGCGTTGCTCAAGTGCTTTTTTTCCGAATTGAGCATCGCCTTTGAAACCGGAATTGATTTTATTTTTCAAGTAACGGTCAAGCGCATCGCGCTTTGCCGCATCGGTTGCATCTTGGTCGACTAAGCCTTGTCTAACTAGCATATCAATGAGTTTGTCTTCATTAACTACGCCTAAATCAATAGGTGTTTTTGCATAACCACTGACGCTAAATAGAGTAAGCATTGCTGAAGCCAACAATGTTTTTCTCATCATTTTCATTATATTTCCTTTTTATATTTCCATGTCGATATCAGTATCAACTTGCCTTATTCGGATCTGTTGTCCGAGTTTGGCCTAATACACTCTTGTGGTGTCTTATTTAACTGACGTGTGTTTGTTGTATGTTTTTTACCTTCTATCTCTTTTGTATTGGTTGTCTCTTTTCTATTTTTTGAATCAAACGGAGTGCTCTTCACTTTTTTAGCGTTGAGATAGATACGCAAAGCTTCTTGATTTTCCTCATAGGTTAAGCCTGAACAGATAACACCTTTTTTAATCAATGACTTCAGCAATAGTTCGTCGTTCTCAATAGTGGAAGCCTGTGACAGTGAGGAAAAAATTAGAACCATTAAAGCCATTGTTTTGTGTGACATTATTATATCAAGCCATCAGTTTTGATTATGTAACAAAATATATTTATAAGATTTACCAATCAAATGGATAATTATTACAATTAATTATTCGTTCCGGTTTCAACATTTAGAGTTAATATAAAATAAGGAGTGTTATTTATTCTATTGTCAGTTATTTAATGGGTTTTGTTGAATGAATAGTTGATAGTTTGGATGTTTAATAACATTGATTAGGTCGTGGTTATTATTCTGGAGGGCGCTTTATACAAGGCGTTGGGTTCTAACTAATAAGATGATTTTTTATTATCGGTGTTTTAAAATACGCATGTAATAACTGAGTCATTAGTAAATACCCATGCTCAAATTATTTTTACTCAAAATATCAATAATTAGGGTATTGAGAGTAACTTTCAGTGTTTAAATGACGTGAAATTTAACAATAGCAGAGCTGGTCGGGTTGTCACCGCCTGCTTGCTTAAAGCGAGTGAAACGGTTGAGAGAAGAGGGCGTGATTGTCGGTGGTGTGTCCATCATTAATCCAGAACTGACCGGCAGTAAGATGACTTTGGTTGTGTTCGTGGAAATGGAGCGTGATCGAGGGGATATTTACCAAATCTTTCGCATAGCGGAATACAGCCAACAAGAATTGCTAGGGCAACACCACAATATCGTAAGGCATAACGATATGCCGAAAGCCGCTTTTGCTGATATGTGGGTTAACCTAAAGCAAGGTAAAGCTTGGCGTGGCATCGTAAAAAACAAAACCAAATCTGGTCGGTTTTACTGGGTCGATGCTTATGTAACTCCAATTTACGACAATGGTAAGGTGAGTGGCTACCAATCTGTTCGTGTTAAGCCAAAGAATGAATGGATACAAGTTGCAGATAAGGCTTACCAAGGCCTCATGAAGGCTGAAAAGTCGGGTCGCCAATGGTCATTAAAGATCAGTGACAGTGTTCGTTACGCCGTGTTGCTAGGCTCTTTGGCTGCGCCGTTAATTTCAAATCTCATTGAAGTAGGGCAAGTATCACAATGGTTGTTGAGCCTACTTCCTGTTTCGGTATTAGCACTGCTTTTCCGACAAGAGCTGATTGATACTCCACTGCAGTTGAAAAAGCTGCAATCTAAATTCGATAGTGTTAGTCGTCTTGTTTATTCAGGTAATAGTCAGTTCTCTATTGCCGATTTTCACTTAAAACTATTGTCTGCAAGAATCCACACCGTATTAGGTCGCATGACAGACTCAGCCAAGCCGTTACAAGATTTGGCTGACAACCTAAATGCGACGTCATTTGAAGTATCAGAAGCCTTAGATCAACAAACAAAAGACATTCTTCAAGTACGAGAGGCGACTGAAGAGGTTGAAGTCACCGCCAATGAGGTCTCTTCTCGCACAGAAGAAGCGCACCAGATTGTTGATGTGACTTTGCAAACCTGTGCTGGCGCTAAAGAAAGCATTAATCAAACTCATCAAAACTTAGAGAGCCTAGCTTCTCAGGCTGAAAAGGCGACTCAAACGACTTACCAACTGAGCGATCAAGCGCAGAGCGTAAGCAAGATAATGGAAGAGATTGGTGGAATCGCCGAACAAACCAACTTGTTGGCCCTGAACGCTGCGATTGAAGCGGCGAGAGCGGGCGAGCAAGGACGAGGCTTTGCCGTTGTTGCCGACGAAGTCCGTGCATTGTCGGGTCGAACCTCAAAGGCTACGGTTCAGATCAAAGAGAGCATCGATACCATGCTAACGACGATTGAAGGGTGGCAAAAAGATATTCTGGCGAACCGTAAGCAAACGGACGCATGTGGTGATGTTGCGAAGGTGAGTGCAGAGCGCTTGTCGGAAGTCGAAAACCTAATGCAATCCATGAATGAACTCATGCAGTCTGTTGAAAGTTCTGCTCATAAGCAAAGTGAGCTGTCGAGTGAAGTCAATCTGCATATGCAGTCTATCGCCTCGACCGCAGAACAAAACTTAGTGGCAACGCATTCTGTGAAAGACCACTCCACAGAGCTAAAAGAACGAGTCAATGAGTTCTACCAACTGGCAAAGCGTTTCGAAGAAAAATAGCCGTTAGATTTAATCCGAATGAGAGAAAAGACAAAAAAAGCCCCGCATTTTCATGCGGGGCTTTCTGTATGCATCAACCCATTGAAGGGCGAGACAATGTATTCAAGATTAAGCTAGAAGCTCTTTCGCTGTGTTTACTACGTTTTCAGTAGTGAAACCGAACATCTTGAATAGCTCACCTGCAGGTGCAGATTCGCCAAACGTTGTCATACCGATGATCTTGCCACCGAAACCAACGTACTTGTACCAGAAGTCAGCGATGCCAGCTTCTACAGCGATACGTGCCGTTACGTCAGATGGAAGTACAGACTCACGGTACTGCGCGTCTTGTTTGTCGAACGCATCAGTAGCAGGCATAGAAACTACGCGTACTTTCTTACCTTCAGCCGTTAGCTCAGCAGCAGCGTTAACCGCTAGCTCAACTTCAGAACCCGTTGCGATAAGGATAAGCTCTGGCTTGCCTTCACAATCTTTCAGGATGTAACCACCCTTAGCGATGTTTGCTACTTGCTCAGCGTCACGATCTTGTTGTGCAAGGTTTTGACGAGAGAAGATAAGTGCAGAAGGACCATCTTTACGCTCGATTGCTAGTTTCCAAGCAACAGCAGACTCAACTTGGTCACATGGGCGCCATGTGCTCATGTTTGGAGTTAGACGTAGAGAAGCGATTTGCTCAACTGGTTGGTGAGTTGGACCATCTTCGCCAAGACCGATAGAGTCATGCGTGTAAACTTGGATGTTCTGAGTTTTCATCAGAGCAGCCATACGCATAGCGTTACGCGCGTATTCCATGAACATTAGGAACGTTGCGCCGTATGGTACGAAACCACCGTGTAGAGCGATACCGTTCATGATAGCCGTCATACCGAATTCACGTACACCGTAATGGATGTAGTTACCAGAGAAGTCGTTCGCTTCAAGAGACTTAGAACCAGACCACATAGTTAGGTTAGAAGGCGCAAGGTCAGCAGAGCCGCCCATGAATTCTGGTAGCATAGCACCGAACGCTTCTAGAGCATTTTGAGATGCTTTACGTGATGCGATGTTTGCTGGGTTAGCTTGAAGATCAGCGATGATTGCCGATGCTTTCTCTTCCCACTCAGCTGGTAGGTCACCGTTTACGCGGCGTTTGAATTCAGCTGCCAGCTCAGGGTATGCTGCTTCATAAGCTGCAAGTTTCTCGTTCCACGCTGCTTCCTTAGCTGCGCCTGCTTCTTTCGCATCCCACTCTGAGTAAACTCCCGACGGAATTTCAAAAGGACCGTGCTCCCAACCTAATTCTTTACGTGTTGCTGCAATTTCTTCAGCGCCTAGTGGAGCACCGTGACAGTCGTGCGTACCTGCTTTGTTTGGAGAACCAAAGCCAATCACTGTTTTAGTGCAGATTAGAGTAGGGCGAGGGTCTGCTTTAGCCGCTTCAATCGCTGCGTTGATAGCGTCAGAATCGTGACCATCTACCGCTGGGATTACGTGCCAGCCGTAAGCTTCGAAACGCTTAGGTGTATCGTCAGAGAACCAACCTTCAACTTCGCCATCGATAGAGATACCGTTGTCATCCCAGAAAGCAACCAGCTTACCAAGACCAAGCGTACCTGCTAGAGAACATGCTTCGTGAGAAATACCTTCCATCAGACAGCCATCACCCATGAATGCATAAGTGTAGTGGTCTACGATGTCGTGGCCTTCTTTGTTGAACTGTGCTGCTAGCGCTTTCTCTGCCATTGCCATACCAACAGCGTTAGTGATGCCTTGACCTAGAGGACCAGTCGTTGTTTCGATGCCTGGTGCGTAGCCGTACTCTGGGTGACCTGGAGTCTTAGAATGCAGTTGACGGAAGTTTTTAAGATCTTCAATTGAAAGCTCGTAACCTGCTAGGTGAAGCAGAGAGTAAATCAGCATTGAGCCGTGGCCGTTAGACAGGATAAAACGGTCGCGGTCAGCCCACTCTGGGTTTGCTGGGTTATGGTTTAGGTGAGAGCGCCAAAGTACTTCAGCGATGTCTGCCATACCCATAGGCGCGCCTGGGTGACCAGAGTTTGCTTGTTGTACGCCGTCCATGCTTAGAGCACGAATAGCGTTAGCTAGATGCTTTCTGTTTTGAGGAGATTGATTCATAAGAACTTCCGAATAAAAATTAAGAAAAACAAAATTGATAAAAGTAGGGGAACTGAACGTTCCCCTATTTGAATTTGGTAAGAGTGATTACAGCTTAGCTGCGATCATGTCTTCTAGTTTGCCTTGGTCAACGGCGAAGTTGCGGATGCCTTCAGCCAGTTTCTCAACAGCCATTGCATCTTGGTTGTGGTCCCATAGGAACTCAGCGTGAGTCATCGCTGCTGGACGCTCTTTAGTACCGTTAGAGTCGATAAGCTTCTCTACTACTTCGCCTTCTGCTGCTTCTAGGTCTGCTAGAAGTTGCGGAGCGATAGTTAGACGGTCACAACCAGCAAGTTCAAGGATCTCGCCGATGTTACGGAAGCTTGCGCCCATAACAACAGTTTTGTAGCCGTGGTCTTTGTAATAGTTGTAGATATCAGAAACAGAGATTACACCTGGATCTTCTGAAGCTTCGAAATCACGACCTTCTTTCGCTTTGTACCAGTCCATGATGCGACCTACGAAAGGAGAGATTAGGAATACGCCAGCTTCAGCACAAGCACGAGCTTGAGCGAAAGAGAATAGAAGCGTTAGGTTACAGTTGATGCCTTCTTTCTCTAGGATTTCAGCAGCACGGATGCCCTCCCAAGTAGAAGCCAGTTTGATAAGGATGCGGTCGTTAGTGATACCAGCGTCGTTGTACATTTTGATAAGTTGACGAGCTTTAGCAACGCTGCCTTCCATGTCGTAAGAAAGACGAGCATCTACTTCAGTAGAGATACGGCCAGGTACAACTTTTAGGATTTCTTTACCGATGTTCACGTTAAGCATGTCGCAAGTATCTTGAACTTGCTGTGCTTTATCACCGCTTTGCGCTTTTGCGTATTCGATAGAAGCATCGATTAGAGGAGCGTACTCAGCAATTTGAGCAGCTTTAAGAATTAGAGATGGGTTAGTTGTTGCATCTTCAGGAGTGTACTTGCTGATAGCTTCGATATCGCCAGTGTCAGCTACAACAGTTGTTAGTTTACGAAGTTGCTCTAATTTATTGCTCATTTTGATCATCCTATGTATCGCATAACACCTCATTAATGGGAGAGGTGTGGGCATTTGCAAGCTAACTAATGAAGTTCTCAATGGTTGTACCAGTGAGCCAAACTTACATTAATTTAAATTTTTCTCCGAACGAACATTCGCACAGAACATTTGATCGCTCGATGAGTAAATGATGTAGCCATATTTATCCGATCTAGCCCCAAAGTCAACGGTAAATAGTGCTGTATGGTGACTTCAGTCAAATATATTTCACTCTAGTAATCATGGGGTATGCAAGCAAACGTTTAACGAGCAAAGTGAGGTGAATTAATCAACAACAAAACCATGGTTATGACAATGAGCAAATGTACCTTGCTGTTACATATGTTCGGGGTGTAAACTTGTGTATCACTTGCTTAAGCATCGAACATTTGTTCTTCAAGCAGGTAAAATAATTGTTAAATATTGGTTGAGTGGTATATGAGTAAGAATATCCAAGATGTTTCCGAAGAAAACACTGATCTCCTCACTGAAGTCGCGGTTGCTTATTATCAAGATGGTGCCACGCAAGAAGAGATATCTAAAAAGTACTCTATCTCCCGTGCAAAGGTTGGTCGAATGCTCAAGCAAGCCCGAGATGAGGGCATTGTTGAGATCACCGTGAAATACCACCCTGTCTTTAGTGCGAAGATCGAGCAACGTTTGATCGAACGATTTGGTGTAAAGCGTGCGCTTGTGGCACTAGACCAACCGAATGAAGAGAAGCAACGACTCCAAGTAGCCGGTTTAGTGTCTAACTATCTTACCAGTACACTGAAAAACGGTATGGTGGTGACAGTAGGGCAAGGGCGAAACGTATCGTCTGTTGCTCACCACACTGGCGTAATTACGCCACGAGACTGCAAATTCGTGTGTGGTATCGGCGGTATTCACCCAAGAGGCGGTATGTTTAATGCCGACCATATATGCAGGCAGCTAGCCAAAAAGTACGGTGGATCTTCTGAAACCTTATACGCGCCGGCTTATGCCGAGAATAAAGCGCAAAAAACCGCATTTATGGAAAACAGCACCGTTAAGCAGACACTCGATCTCGCTCGAAAAGCCGATGTCGCTTTAGTCGGTATCGGTGATATGAGTGAAAACAGCTATATGGTCGATTTAGGCTGGTTTACGGCGGGTGAGGTCGTTCAATCTCGTTTATTACAAGGTGTCGTCGGTGACTTTGCGGGTTATGACTTTTTCGATGTTCACGGTAAAACAGCAAACACAGTAATGAGTGACCGTGTGATTGGTTTGGCCTTGGAAGAATTTCGCCCAATAGCGGAAGTCATTGCCATTGCAGCGGAGAACAGTAAGCCATTAGCTCTATTAGGCGCACTAAGAACCGGTGTGGTCGATGTGATAGCGACCAGCGTAAGTAATGCTTTGACGGTACTTAACTTGGACGAACAACTTAGCGTGAATAAACCAAACAGCAGTGAATCGTAAGATACTTAAGCTTCGTTGAATTCACTATTTGAGTAATCATGGAAATTCCCCTGATGAAACCAGTGCAATAAGGGGGATAACTATTAGACATGACTCGAATAGTGAATTTGTTCAGCGGTTGAAAGAATTATCACTCTTTAATGTTAAGCCACACTAAAGGAGATAATTATGAAACTGTCATTTATCACACACGCTATTTCTAGCAACAGTGACCAATCAAGTTCTATCTTTAAATCTATTTCTATCTTTGGGCTTAGCTCAATAGCCACGGTTTGTATGCTCACACCTACAGTACATGCCGATGATAAAGTCGTCGCAGGGTATTTTGCGGATTGGCAATATCTGAATAAAGACAACCCTTATACCGTTGACGACATACCTGCAGACAAGCTCTCACATATTATTTACGCCTTCTTGAGCATGTGTGGTCCTCATAGCGGTGCTGGTGAGCCCGTCCAAAAACAAATTCAGCAGCAATGTGCAGACAAACAACCATATACCGCGATTATTGTGGATAAAGAAGCTGCGTTAGAAGTCGATTTCGGAGACGTGGGTGTTGATGTCGCCTATAAAGGTCACTTTGCCCAGTTAGCTCAACTGAAGGCCGACAATCAAAATATCAAAATTTTGCCCTCATTTGGAGGGTGGACAATGTCTGAACCTTTCCATGCGATGGCGAAAGATCCTCAAGCCATTGCGCACTTTTCAAAAACTGCTGTTGAATTGATCCAAAAATACGACTTCTTTGATGGTATTGATCTTGATTGGGAATACCCAGGAGGCGGCGGCTTAACCACTTCGCCTTGGAACCCAGAGACGAAACTAACGGATGAGCAAAAAGCGCTAGAGCGTGAAGCTTTTACTCTTTTAGTAAAAACAATCAGAAGTGATTTGGACGCTCTATCAAAGACGACTCAAAGAGATTACGAGCTTTCAACGGCTGTCGGTGTTGGTGCTAAGGCAGCTCAAATTGACTGGAACGCAGCTAGCCCATATCTGACGAACATGTTTGCGATGACGTATGACTTCCTCGGAGGCTGGGGAACTCAAACAGGTCACACAACAAACTTACATGCCACCGAGCGTAGTTGGTGGGGAATGGGAGCTGATGTCTTCATTAATCAGATGATAGAGCAAGGTATTCCTAGCGAGAAGCTCGTGATCGGGGCGGCTTTTTATGGTCGAGGTTGGCAAGGGACAAAAGACTTTACTGGAGAGCTGCCTAAAGGTGACCTAGTTTCTGAACAAGGGGCGCAGTTTGGTACCGGTGAAAACGGTTACTTCATGTTTTGGGATCTTATGAATAACTACAGCAACAAACAAGGTTATGAGTATAAGTATGATGAGCAAGCTCAAGCACCTTATTTGTGGAACCCAGATAAAAAAGTATTCATATCTTTTGAAGATCAGCGTTCTATTAAAGCAAAGGCAGAATGGGCGAAGAAATCAGACCTAGGCGGCATTTTTACTTGGGAATTATCAGGAGATCCTTCCGGGCAGTTGATCGATGTTATGCATAGTGAAATGAATAAAAAGTGAAATGAATAAATAACTGAACAGAAAATACCTAGAAAATAAGGTAGGTGTTTATCTGCCTACCTTATTTAGCTCGTCTATTTAACTCGCGTTCTTAAACAGAACATTCCGCGTGCTCGGTCACTTTCTTGTTTAGGTGAGTAGCCAGCTCATAATAAGGAATAGGGCGAGAGAAGTAATAGCCTTGCATTAAGTCACATCCACATGCCTTTAGAATTGCGAAGTGTTCGTTTGATTTTACGCCTTCTGCTAATACCACCATGCCGAAGTTCTTACCGATTGCGATGATGTTTTGCACCATGGTGAGTGACTGCTGATCGACAGCAATGTTCTCAATAAAGCTCTTATCGATTTTAAGTTCATCGATAGGCAGTGCTTTCAACATACTTAGTGATGAATAACCTGTCCCGAAATCATCTAAAGAGATCTTTATATTCTTCTCTTTGAGGGCTTCAAAAGTCGGTTTCACCAAAGTCACATCTTCAATGAACAAGCTCTCGGTAATTTCTAGCGTTAAACAGCTAGGAGAGAGTTGATACTTTTCTAGTGTCGCGAACAAGTGCTCAGAGAAGGATTGATGAGAAAACTGACGCACTGATATGTTGATCGACAGCCCGATCTTTTGTTCTGTTGTTCGGTGCAAGTGGGCGATCTGCATAATGCTGGACTCAATAATAAAAGTCCCCAGTTTTTGCATTAAACCCGTGTTCTCTGCTATCGGTATAAAGACATCTGGCGGAACAAAACCCAATTCCTCATCAATCCAGCGCACGAGTGCTTCTACACCATGAATACTTTCATTTGCACGAACCAGCGGTTGGAAAACCATGAACAGCGTTTGTTTCTCGATAGCGATGCGTAGCCTTTGTTCTACTTTCATTTTGTAGAGATGAGCATCTTGCATTTCCGTTGTGAAAATACTGTACGAGTTTTGCTGCTGTTTCGCTTTGTACATTGAAATATCGGCAGAACGTAACAGGCTATCCAGATCTTTTCCGTGTTCTGGGAAACGCGCTACGCCGATGCTGCAACCTAACAAAAACTGAGCGCTTTCAACTTCATAAGGTTGAGAAAGCACTTCAATAATGCGCTTGGCGAGTCGTTTAATTTCAGCTTCATTCGACAAGGGCGTCAAGAACAAAAACTCATCACTGGATTCACGTACCAATAGGCTGAGGCGAGATCGGAACCTCATCAAACGCAAAGCGATCTGTTTGAGAACCTTATCTCCAAAGTCATGCCCGTGGGTGTCATTGACGCATTTAAAGTTATCGATATCGATAAACAACAGCGAAAACGGCTCTGACTCATCGTCAATCCATTTACCAATGTTTCTACGCATGTACAAACGGTTTGGCAGAGAGGTTAAAGGGTCATGGTTCGCCTGATAAATGAGTTGGCTACGAGTCCGTTGTTCATTCTTGGCAATCGACTTAACCAAAAAGTAGAAACCAAACTGAAGAAAAATAAAGGCAACGAAAAGAATGCTGAACTCTTGTATGAATATACTATCGACGTGAGTTAGATCCGTACGTCCTACCACCCATAATTTGTAGTTTGGGATGTATTTCGCGCTCATCAAAGAGTGGTACTCTTCATCGTCGACGACAAAAGAATAGGTTTCTTGCCCATTCATCGCTTCTTGTACGCTAATTCCGAAGTGGTCGGTAAAGATACTTGCAATACGCTGTATGACATCTTTGCCGACTGGAGAGGAATAGGCACTCTCAGATTCAATATCACTTGAATAAAACTGGCGATAGCTGTCTTTTCTGATCAGGCTTAGTGTATTGAAACTTCCGGCGTGAGCATTATTTTCAAATACGATCGTTGCGTCTAATCGTAGCCCTGCGGTCATTACTGCATCGGTTTTCTTGCCATCGATTGAAATGGATTTTCTCAGCGGGATGACTAAGCTATTCAACGAATCTTGAAAATAGGTACGGCCAAGCACCATGCTACTGCTTGATAGGGCGTCTAGGAAGGAGCCTCTGGTTGGCGCGTATTGCAGCAAGTTCCTTTGATTCGCAAGTTCGAGATTTGAGCTAATCGAGAGGTAATCACCGTCGGTGTTCAACAAGCCAAACGCTGCTATCGCAGGGTGGGTCTCAAGTAGCTTGTCTAATATTGGCCTAATCTGGATAGATGCAGTACGTGTGAAATCAGACTGTTGAGCCAGTTGATGGCCAACCACTTCTAACAAGGCTTCTTGACTGGTCAGCAGCGAGTTGACGGAGCTAGAAAAAAGCTCAACCTGAATGTGTTGCTGCTCTATGAAGTCGTCTCTGTTTGCTTTCCAGTTTGTTATTCCCAACGCGGCGAAAAGTATCAGGGTCAGTAGTACGACAAACGCGTACAGCGACCAGATATTTTGCTTAAATAGAGCCATGAGGTGCCTTTGTTGGTTACTACTTTTAACAGACTGCAAGTGACAAACTATTGGGTTGTCAGCGCGATTCATGCAACGAAAAATACAAACATCAATGATGAAAGTATTAATGATTAAATAGTGTAACGACTACGAGCAGAGATTCTTGAGTGAAAAATTAGTATTCATAACGTCGATAACGATTAGTTTATGATTAATCACGAATTATGGTTAGCAAGTTGATGTGGGTTACAAATCAAACGGCGTGAATCGAGTCTTGGTCTCAAATGAACATAGCGTTAACTGCGACATAGAGGCTTACTTCATGAGACGTGGAGCCATCATTATCAGTAAGCTCTTTATGCATGCGCAGTATATTCTAATAGTTGCATTAAGCGAAGTTGAATTACTTTTTAGTCACGGCGATAGGGAGTTTGTCGTTAGCACCCCATTCCGTCCATGAACCATCGTAAACACCCATTTCACCGTTATAGCCAGCGAGTTTAGCGGCTAATAATATGATGCAAGCTGTTACGCCAGAGCCACAGCTAAAGAACATAGGTTGAGAAGGCGTTAATTCTAGCGTTGAAAAGATATCAATAAGCTCTTCTTGGGACTTTAACTTGCCGTTTTTGAGTACTTGGGCAAATGGTAGGCAAATAGAATTCGGTATATGGCCACTACGCAAGCCTTCACGTGGTTCAGGAACTTCTGAATCGAAACGAGCTTGAGAACGAGCATCTACAATGTTTGCACTCTTGTCAGTTGAGTAACCTTCAATCTGCTGAGCACTGACAAAGTAGTTGTCTTGAATATGGCCTTCAAAATTGCCCGCTTTTACTTCGGTGCGATAGTCAGTCTCGGTCGCGTAACCGGCTTCGATCCAAGCTGGCAAACCGCCATCTAAGATGAATACGTCGTTGTGTCCCATTGCCATAAACATCCACCACGCACGAGGAGAAGCGAAGGTTCCGGAGTTATCGTAAACCACAATCGTACTGTCTTGATTGATGCCAATTTCTTTTGCGCGAGTGTTGAAGTGTTTTTCGCTCGGAAACATGTGAGGAAGCAGAGTGTGCTTGTTACAAAAGTCTTTGTCGTAGTCAAAACGAATAGCACCAGGAATCATTTGTCCTTTGATCTTTTCTGACTCGCTTGGAATTTGAAACTCGATGCTGGCGTCGAGGATGATGATATTGTCTTCTGCTAGCAAACGTTGTTGAAGTTGTTGTGGTGAGATGAGTGGCTGATTCATTATTGTTATATCCATTCTTGTTGTTTTAGCGATTCTTACTGTTTTAGCGAATACAGTGGTAGAGCGATTACTGTTGCTTTTGCGAATACAGTTGCTTTACGAATACCGTTGTTGCATCGATGGCTACTGTGCAGCTCGACAGTGGATGAACTGATAACTGCTTTGTCCGGTTATTTGATTGTTTAATGTATCAAGCGCGACCACAGAATCAATAGGGCAGTCTGTGGTAGGAGCAATAGAGAGCCGAAATACGTCATTATCTTTTGTCTGAACCGTCAGATAACGCCTGTGCCCATCTAAGGATTGAGTAAGCGTGTTCGAAATTACTTTGGCTTGAATACGTTGCCCCGTCTCTGATGTTAGCGGGAAATAGGCAAGGGCAACTAACACGCCTACGCCACACATTAAGATAAATAGACCTATTTTTAACTGTTTCATGAGAGTAAGTCTTTGAAGGTTATGTTGAAAATATAAGTGAGGTTGGTGGTAAAGTGAATGCTACTCGCTAAGAAAGCTGAATTAACTGCTCTTCGACGAAAATAAAAAAGTGAGCATTTCTGCTCACTTCCTACTTACAAACAATCCATTTTGACTCTGTTTCGTCAGAGATCTCGCTAACGACAAGTTACCTGCTGTTAAACAATTTACTGCCAGACAATCTGAGAGTCGCCGCTAGAAACCACTTGTTGTAATGGAGGTTGACCATCGTAAAACCAAATCTCTATCAAGAGTGCGTCATGGTTTACTGGTGCTGCAAAGTTGGAGGCGAACACACCGTTATCTAGTGGGCCCGCAATGACCTTGCTGGAGTAATCCGGCTTCAAGGTTGAGTCATCTCTTGTACTAAAGCGGCTATAAACGGTCACAAAAGAACGGTCTGTCGAAATGCTGCTGATGTCAATGTTGAGATCAAACTGTTCAACAGAGTTGTAGTCAAATCCATCAGGTACCACCAAATCACTCATCGTATAGCTCTGCGCTGCTACCGCACTTGTCGCGGGAGACGGCGAAGGCGTTGCTGTTACCGGATTCGACGGAGTTGCAGGTGTCGAGGGTGATGCCGTAGATGTACTTCCGCCCCCACCGCCGCCGCCTCCACAGCCGGCTAATACTAATGGCGCTGCAGCTAAAATAACGGCTAGTGACTTCTTGATGTTCCAAGTGCTTTGTACAGACATACGTTTTTCCTCAAAGAGATTGCGACTTGAATCAACGCAATGATTGTCTCGATATTGTTTAGTGTGAATAGTCATAACGTCTCTCCTTATGGTTCGTAACGTTGGTTGTCTGCAGGTGATTGGTACCATGTTTGGTTCGTTTCACCGCCGGATTCTGCGTATTCTTTAAACCCTGGGTAAGCGGTAACAATATCGACGTACTCTAAAGGCCACTCCCATTCGTCATCCGAAGTCACTATTAGTGCCCAAGGGTGGTTTTCTACTGTTTTGAAGTATTTACCTGTTGATGGATTACTGTCATCGACGCCTAAACCAGCTTCAAAGAGGTTAGTGGTATCAAATGCTTCGGTTGGAGCTTGGTCTGGCAAGTGAACCTCCCAGCTGCGTCCTGGATGTAGAGGTAGGTTTTCACCATGATAATACCCAGGCGTTGCGAAGATGAACGGGTCGTAAGGCATATCGGTCCAGCTGCCAGTACTCACACCGTCACCGGCTAAAGTAATACCAATTTGGAACGAGAACTGCTCATCTTCTTTACATCCATTACTGGTGCGGTAGAAGGTACAGCCAGTGCTGATTTTTTCTGTCAGGTCATTGGCGATAACAAAGATTGCTTCGCTACGTCCATCTTCTAGGTCAAGGTCAGTGAATACGCCGTTGTGTTTCATGTAAGAGCTACCACTACTCACCAAGCTCGGGTCTAGGTTAGGAAGTCGAACAGCAAAACCATTTCTGTACGATGCCCCGACAGCAGCTAAGCGTCCGTCGATGGTGGATTTAACGACCTTTCCATCTTTAAGGATCTCGGTAATGCGATACATAAGAACAGCATCGTTCATGTCGTAGTCGGCTTTATATGGCCAGTTATCTTCGTACGCGAGCGTTGCGTAACCAGAAGCACTTGGGAAGTAACGAGCGGTGGCACCATCGTTAAGGACATCGACTTGAATATCGACCACCTCACCAGAGGTTGAACCGCCAAAATAACTTAGGTTGGTTTGTTGGCTGAATCTAAATCTAGCCCACGTAGTACCGGTTAGTGCGTTGATATCAACATTAAGGAACAGATCGTTTTCACCAGCATCGAGCGCGTAATCTGTAAACACTTGCTCGTTGGCGCCATCGAAGCTGCCATCTTGGTTCCAGTCTATCCAAGCTGAAAGGTAACCGGTTGTTGAAGCTTCAATCACCACTTTTGAATCAAGACCAGCTTCAAGTGCGGTTACAAAACCGATACCACCGTTCGCCCACTCATCATCAATACCCACGCTTTCATCCGATTGCGGTGTTACGTAGCCGTCAAGATCGGCGTCGGGCGCGTCTGTACCTAACCAAGTCACGCCATCTAGTTCATGTCGAGGACCGTTACTTGCTAATAACGTTAGATAGGTATCTGGAGCATCACCGAAGTCGATGTTTGAGTCTTCATCAACAACAGGTGCATTAGCACAACGAGCACCATCGTTTTGACCAGAAGCTGGGCCATTCGAAACAAATTCAACGGCTGGAACAATACCTGCCGCGATATTGGCAGCGTTGTCTGGAGACAGATTGATACGGTAAATTTTACCGTCTTGGTTTCGAGATACGTAGTAGTAGCCGTTGACATCAAAATAGCCAGCACCGAACGTACCTAACTCGCCGGTGTCTCCGATGTAGGTTTCGGCACCAGTTGTAGGGTTGAAGCTGTACAAGCCACCCGAGTTATTGTCGATACCATATAAAGAGCCATCACTTGGATGGAAAGCAAAATCAGTCAGTTTTACAGTTGCAGGGCTGCCTGCGATTTTGTTGACCGTGACGGTCGCATTCGGATCAGAGTCTAAAGGAGAGAGGTCAACAGTAAATAGTCCCTTACCTGTACGATACAAGTAGTAAACATGGTCATAGACGTCGCCGACATAGAAAGTGTGATCGGTTGGTAAGCCACTGGTATTGATAACTTCTGCTTGGAAGTCTTGACCAAGACGCACTAAACGTTTGTTGGTGGTGTCATAGCCATAAATATATCTGTCTTGAAAGTCGAAACCGACACCATTGATATTGGCATTCATACCCGTATCGTCTTCTAACAGTGTGGTTGAACCTGTTACTAGGTTTACACCCCAAACTTCAACGGGTTTCGACTGAAAGAGGTATGCTTGACTAGGGCAGGTATCGAATGGCGCTGCGTTGGCGACTAGAGGGGCACTTAATAGCAAACTTAACGTTGTAATTCTCATATCTACATCCTTGTGATGGAAGGTCTAGATATTCAATCAAGTTACGTGCCAGTTTTAAGTGTTTGATTTAATGGGTTTTTATTATTTATCGAGTTCAGTTTCCAATTTGAGTGTCAATATGAAAGTGTGCCATCCAAATAGCCAAAGGCCTTTATATTTCTATTTGATTAGAGCTAAGGATACAAGAGCTTAGGCGGTAATTACGAGTGATTGTCTAATAGGCTCTGTATGTATTCACTCGTGAATGGAACAATATCTGAGACCACTTTGGATGCTAAAATGCTTTCAGCGTTAGCTTTTATTCTGACATATCGAAAATGCTTGCCATAAACCTTTACTCCTCCAAACGGTAAACTCTTTCCTTTGTTAATCAATTCACAATCTGAGTTTGATTCATAAAGGGAATACCCCAGGGCAAGATCATGAAAAACCCATATGGAATAAGGGGTAGCGTGAAGTGATGTTTCCACTAATTTGTACACTGAAGTCACAACAAATTCAATACATTCAAGATCGATTTGATGATCAGATTTAGGTGTGATCATATACTGTTTTTTAACAGCAGATATTTAGCCATAATGAATGGATTAAGCCTTTTGGACCATATTTCAGTTATTCGAGACCCTCGCCAAGCTTGGAAAATAGAGCACACGCTAACCGACATTATCTTCTTAACAATTGCAGCAGTGATTGCTGGTGCTGAAGGTTGGGAGGATATTGAAGATTTTGGTGAAGATAACTTGGAATGGCTTAGGCAGTATGGTGATTTCAAACAAGGCATACCAGTACACGATACCATTGCCCGAGTTATCAATCTTATTTCCGCCAAGCAACTGCAACGATGCTTTACTGCGTGGATGAAAGACTGTCATGAGACGACAGAGGGTGAAGTGATTGCTATCGACGGCAAAACTCTCAGAGGCACATACAACAAAGACAAGCGTTGTGGTGCAATCCATATGGTTAGTGCCTTTAGTGCAGCAAACCAAGTTGTACTAGGACAAGTGAAGACTGCGGATAAAAGCAATGAAATAAAAGCGATCCCTGAACTGCTTGAAATGCTTTCCTTGCGAGGTTGTTTAGTGACTATTGATGCTATGGGATGCCAGAAGGATATAGCTGAAAAGATAGTCGCTCAAGATGCAGATTATCTCTTAGCGGTAAAAGGTAATCAAAAACGATTGGAGCAAGCGATTAGCCAAGTGTTTAATTCTAGTATGGTTAATAGTTTTGAAGGTGATAAATACGTCACTCAAGAGAAAGGGCATGGTCGTACAGAAACGCGTTTGAGTATGGTTGTTCACAATACAGATTTCTTAGGCTATATAGCGTTTGATTGGGCTGAACTCTCCACAATTGGTATGGTCGTTTCAATTCGTCAAGAAGGTGATAAGCCAGCAGAAACAATGCAAATCAAGCACTACATAAGCTCAGCAAAACTAACGGCTAAAGCTTTACTAGAGAGCACGCGAGCACATTGGAGCATTGAAAGTGTGCCGCAGGCACTGAAGTTAGCAGCATAAGGAGATGCTATGACTTAAGGCATAAGCTCAGGAAGAGATGGTGGTAGGCCCACCGAAGTCTGCTGTCGGAAGCTGGCTTCAAACCACTCCAAGTGGCTGTAGTTAAGAGCTATGGTCATGAGCGTTGGAGTCAAAGTGCGAACGAAAGTTCGGCAGGTACGATATAGAGAGACGAGTTAACCCGAACCCATGTGGACGCGTCGTAATCCAGAGATTGACATCAAAACCAAGGGCGTTTCTATCTCTTGGGATAAGTCTATGAGTAAACTCCGAATGCTGCATAGACGGTGTCCGGCGTATAGTGGGCGTGAATCTATATCAGGCTCTTTTTGGGAACTGCGGGAACCAGTCGTTGTGATGCCTAAGGAAGACATACAAGCCACTGAATTGGCGAGTATTAGAGTACCGATGCACAGCACTGGGACGGAGCTATCTGTAGTAGTGAGGAAACAGCTGTAATGGTTGTGGAGCGAAGGGGTAGCGTTAGGCCGTCGTTAAGTTCTGCCCAACTGACAATAAGTCAGGAGGAGGCAGAGGTTAAGACAAAACAATTCAACATTTCAAAATGGCAAGTAGTCAACGCATACAAGTTGGTGAAAGCAAATGCAGGCGCGGCAGGGGTTGATAATGAAACACTGGCCGAATTTGACAGGAACTTAAAAGGAAATCTCTATAAAATTTGGAACCGATTGGCATCGGGAACCTACTTCCCTCCGCCAGTACTGGCTGTAGCCATTCCAAAGAAAGCCGGAGGCGAGAGGATACTTGGTATACCAACCGTCAGTGACCGCATCGCACAGATGGTGGTCAAACTGACATTTGAACCCCAAGTAGAACCGCACTTCTTGCCAGATTCGTATGGATACAGACCAAAGAAATCGGCTCTAGATGCTATAGGTGTAACTCGAAGACGGTGTTGGGACTATGACTGGTGCCTTGAGTTCGATATTAGGGCATTGTTTGATAAAATACCGCACGACCTACTGATGAAAGCAGTCGATAAACACTGCACAGAAAAGTGGGTAAGGTTATATATCAAACGTTGGTTAACAGCACCGATGAAAATGCCAGATGGAGAGTTGAAAGCAAGGGATATGGGAACACCTCAAGGAGGGGTAATCAGTCCTGTTCTCGCCAATCTCTTTTTACATTATGTCTTCGATAAATGGTTACACAAGCATTACCGCGGTATACCTTGGTGTCGATATGCGGATGATGGGCTGGTTCATTGCAAAAGCAAAGAAGAAGCCGAACACATGCTAGAGGTACTGAGAGAGCGCTTTGCTGAGTGTGGTCTAGAGTTGCATCCAGAAAAGACCAAAATAGTTTACTGCAAAGACGGAAGCCGAAAAGGCAACCATGAACACACAAGCTTCGACTTTCTTGGATATACATTCAGGCGTCGATTAGTGAAGAATACCAAGCGAAACAGTATGTTTGTAAGCTTCACGCCAGCGGTGAGTAAGGTTGCTTTGAAAGCGATGAGGCGGAGAATTAAAACGCTGAAGGTACGAAGCCGAACAGATCTCAACATCGCACAGATATCAGGTTGGTTAAATCCAATGATAAATGGCTGGATTGGGTACTATGGTAAGTACTATCGGTCGTCGCTATACCCAGTGTTTAGACACATCAACAAAGCTCTGATTAGGTGGGCGAGACGCAAATACAAAAAACTTCGTCGCCATAAGACTCGAGCAACGCTGTTCTTGGAAAGGATAGCTAAGCAGAATCCGTGGTTGTTTGCCCATTGGAGGCATGGAATGAGAGGATCGTTTGCCTAATGGAAGCGGTATGAACTGAGAGGTTCACGTACCGTTTTGCGAGAGGCAGCAGGGGGAGTTCCTGCGGTCTACTCACCATCAGATGCACTGGCGATTAGACGTTGGTTTTAAAGAAGATGAATGTCGGATACGTCGAGAGCAAGCCGGTGAGAATTTAGCAGTTATAAGACATATAGCTTTAAATCTGCTGACGGAAGAAATCAGCTTCAAAGCAGGGAGGCTTTGTTTCCTAATTGGA